>NZ_JACJEC010000002.1:457673-471338 GCF_014163875.1 Pseudoalteromonas sp. SR43-3
TGCCATTTCATTCTTATTTATCTCAGTGGTTGCGGGAGCCTGAACTTATAAAAGGTGAACCGACGACCTTCGGGTTATGAACCACAATATACACACTAAATTTTAGACATAAAAAAACACGCTTTAAGCGTGTCGTTTCATTCTTATTTATCTCAGTGGTTGCGGGAGCCTGAACTTATAAAAGGTGAACCGACGACCTTCGGGTTATGAGCCAAAATATACACACTAAATTTTAGACATAAAAAAACACGCTTTAAGCGTGCCGTTTCATTCTTATTTATTTCAGTGGTTGCGGGAGCCGGATTTGAACCGACGACCTTCGGGTTATGAGCCCGACGAGCTACCAGACTGCTCCATCCCGCGCCTGAAATTTGTAGACTTGTTTAAAGTTGCTTACATTACAACTTGGCTTCCAATTAAAGAATTGGTTGCGGGAGCCGGATTTGAACCGACGACCTTCGGGTTATGAGCCCGACGAGCTACCAGACTGCTCCATCCCGCGCCTGTATATTTTAAGTCTATCGACTACTTTATTTTATCTCTTAAGTTAGAGTTTACAGTAACCTCAATCCCTAAGGAAATTGGTTGCGGGAGCCGGATTTGAACCGACGACCTTCGGGTTATGAGCCCGACGAGCTACCAGACTGCTCCATCCCGCGCCTGTAATTTCTTTAAAGCATTTTCGTAATATTTACGTGCCTGCCTTGAAGAGAGCGCTACTATATAGGAATAAACATTTAATGCAAGACCTAAACTAATTAAAGTTGCTCAACCGAACAAAAAGCAATCAAATTACTACTCTGCGCTCAATCTTTGATGTGGATTAATCATTTTTTGCCATTCCCAGTCGGGATGTCCCATCACTATAAAGTCAGGGTTCTCAGTACTCTCTCGTTGGTTGTACGTTAGCGGATTAAATTCTGCATCCGTAATACAACCACCGGCTTCTTCAACAATAACTTGTGAAGCACCTGTATCCCACTCTCCCGTTGGACCAATTCTTAAAAAACAATCTGCTTTGCCCTCTGCAACAGTACAGGCTTTTAAAGAACACGAACCAATAGCAATCGTTGTAAACTGACTATTTAAATACTGACTCACCGCTTCTATTTTTTGGCGGCGGCTCACTGCAAGCGTCAAGCTCTCTGGCGGCGCTACAGATATTTGCTTATCAATTGAGTTTTCACGTTTAAAGGCACCATTTTTAGCTGTAGCAAAATAAGTCACACCTTTTGCAGGCCAATGAATAACGCCAAGTACAGGATGATTATGTTCAATCAATGCAATGTTTACTGCAAAGTCGCCACTTTCTAAAATAAATTCGCCAGTACCATCCATCGGATCGAGCAACCAATAACGCTGCCAGTCCTGTCTGTCGGCGAGTGCAGGTATAGGTGTTTCTTCCGACATAATTGGGATATCAGGTGCAAGTGCTTTTAATCCAGCAACAAGTACGTCATTTGCTGCTAGATCAGCTTTGGTAACAGGCGTATTATCTGATTTCTCTTGTTGGCCAATATCGCCTTTTTTATAAATGGCCATAATTGCATCGCCAGCACGCTCAGCTAATTCAATGCACGGTTCGATTAATTTATTCATCGGCAGCTCCAGACGCTAAATACTTATCTAATAATAGCAAAGCTGCAACACTGCGTGCTTCGGTAAAATCTTCTTGGTCTAATAATGACTGCCACTGAGTTAATGGCCACTTAACAACAACTAGCGGCTCTGGTTCGTCGCCAATAAGGGTTTGTGGGTATAATTGCTTAGCAAATAAAATATGCATAGTGGCATTAAAGTAACTCGGCGCCATTGTTACTGTTCTTAATGGTTTAAAATACTCAGCACCAAAGCCAATTTCTTCTTTAAGTTCTCTGTTAGCAGCTTGCTCTGGCGTTTCGCCCGGATCAATTAAGCCTTTAGGAAAACCTAACTGGTAATTGTTTGTGCCCGCACAGTATTCACGTACAAGTAGTAACTCATTATCTGCACTTAACGGAACAATCATCACTGCTCCCCGGCCACCGCCGCGAATTCGCTCATACTGGCGCTCTTCGTTATTAGAAAACTTTAACTCTAAAGACTCCACAGTAAACAGGCGACTTTTAGCAACAACATTGTTACTGAGGATTTGTGGTGGTGTTGGGTGCTTTTTCTGTGTCATTGGCGTTAATTTGCTATCATGGCAGTTAGTTCAATAATAAACCTTATAAGTTGAAATTCCTATGTTAAATTGGTCAAAAATCGATACCGTTTTGCTCGACATGGATGGAACATTACTCGATTTACATTACGACAGTCATTTTTGGCTTAACGTTATCCCTGCGCAACACGCATTAGCTAGAGGCATTAGCCTAGATGCAGCTAAAGCAGATATTTTAAAACGCTATCAAGCTGTGAGCGGTCAAATACAGTGGTATTGTTTAGATTATTGGGAGCAGCAATTAAGCTTGCCTATAATGGAGCTTAAACGAGAGTCTCAGCATTTAATTAAAATGCGCGAAGACGTACCTCATTTTTTAACCGAGCTTAAAAAAGCAGGCAAAGAGTTAATTTTACTTACCAACGCCCACCCTGAGAGTGTCATGCTGAAATTTGAGCATACAGCGATTGATAACTACCTAGATGGTGTAGTGTCTACTCATGAATATGGAGTAAGTAAAGAGCAGCAAAGTTTGTGGCACCAAGTACAAAAAGACTTAGGGTTTAATAAGCAGCGCACTTTGTTTGTAGATGACAGTGTGCCGGTATTAAATGCCGCACGAGAATACGGCATCGAGCACTTACTGGCAGTTGCTAACCCTGATAGCCAACAACCACATAACGAAATAGCCGATTACCTGAGTGTTACCGACTATCGTAAGATTATTTAACCTTTCGCTGGCTTTGTACTAAAGTCAGCTGCCTTTGCCTCTTTATGCCCACTGTATATTCCATTGTATGAACTTGTAACATCCAAGTCAGTTTGCATAAAGCGTATATGGCAAAAATTCACTCTAGAATATATACGGATATCATTACAAGATTCGTTTTTTATCTCAAAGGTTATAGATGACGGGTTATTGTGACCAAATGTTGGTGCAACATAATTAGCGCTGAAGTTAATGCTCAAACCCACTCTAGCATAACAGGATAGTTGACTTAGCTCTCCGCACAAAGAATTTGGTAAACTCAAAGACTCAACAGAAGCTCCCAATATAAAATCACCTGGTTTTAATACATACCCTTCAATTGGAATTTGTATAGCTTTAAAAAAAGATTTCGTATCTGTAGATTTAGTATCAATTTCTCTATCGTGCTGTTCCATTAAAAGTATGTGGTCACTTAGCCTCAGTAAATAGCTCGCAGGTCTGAATGAGCTTTCTTTAAAACCCTCAATAACAAGCTTACCTTCAATTAGGTGTCTTTTTATGCTTTCGGAACTTAATACCATTTAATACACCCTTGTTACTAATTCTGAGTTACTGCCAGGAAAAGAGCTCGTATTGATTTCTTTAATAATTTCGGGAGGGATAATATAAATTTCATTAGTATTAGATTTGAGTATTGAACATGCCTGATAATCAAGCACATAATGCTTAGCTTGCTCTTCATACAAAGTAAGAGATTTAAGCTCTATATCATCTAATGACCAGCGGTTAATGATCGTTGGCTTGTCGAAACCAACATGATATTGAGGAGCACCTTTTTTTACATATAACAAAAGGTCTGCTTTAGCCAAGAAAGCTGCTTCTGCAGCTAGTGAATCACTACTAATACAACCTGAATCAGGCTTAATGAAAAAGCAACTAGCATCAGTTGTAGATAAGTATTTTTCTACTTCATTGGCAGGTACTTCATTTGGATAGACATTTACAGAAAGTGAGTTTAAATATGATATTGCGATACCATTTAATATCGAAATTATGCCTTTCCCAACTTCATCTGCATAACTATCAATAGCTAGGTTTTTAACTAAATCAGTAAAAAGAAAAGCCCCTATGCCACCGCAAACAAATATAAATCTTGTTGATGGGTTATTAGCAATAAGCGCAGTTAAATCACTGTACACACTAGGAGTGATATGCATATTTCTATACCCCCACCATGGCACATCAATTTCGGTACTAGCCTCAGAAATAGCACCGCCGCCGGTTAGTCTTATAACAACGCTTTTCATTTCAACCAACCCATGGCATTAAAAATCTTGCAAGCACCATCAGTTAATTCTTCTTTCATTGTTTGAAGTTCATTCAAAGAAACCCACTTAATACTTTTAACTTCGGCACCAAGCTTTAAACTATTCTCATCTATGATTTCATAAGAATTAAAAACATGCCAATCATGGATCTCACCACCATGACCACATTTGTCTGTTAAGTCATCAATATGACAAATATAAGTTAAGCTATTTATGTTTAGCCCAATCTCTTCATTGACCTCCCTCTCAACAGCATCAGCGAGCGTATTATCTTGATACTCTACATGTCCTGCAACAAGGCTATACTTTCCTTCATAAAATTCTTTAGCTTTTTCAATTAGAAGGATTTTATTATCATTCGTAAAAATAGCAGCGACTGTTATATGTTTAATATTATTGTTTATTTCTACTTCCCTGATGCCGCTACCTGTTGATTGTTTAAAATTTTCTTCTGCACAAAGCTCTTCATTTGTAAAATTACTCAAATTAGTTATAGCTTTATAAGCAGTTCCTATTCTATTTTGTAAAAATTTTAGTCTAGCACGTGTTTCCTGATCACCACTAAATGCATGAATATCTGTTGCATATTTAGATAAATCATCTGTTTTTATGCCTCTTGATATTAGCCATTCGGCTAACTCTAGTAATGCCTGCTTTTCTGCCTGCTCTATTGGTTGGTTTAATAATTCAATACATTGAACTTCATTACCATCTTTAAAGTTTTTAACAGCATCACTAAGTGTATTTATTACTTCTGAATCGGTGCTCGCGATACGAAATCGATATAAATTATTAGCAAACTTTAATGGACCAGGTTGTAATTCAACAAACTTGTTTTCTATTAGACGAATTTTACAACCGGGATAGCTTTTTTTATATAAATAAACCGACGTTTTACAATAGCTTTCTTGATTATCTTTAATGTCTTTAAAAGAGCGCAACACTCTAAATACGCGGCGGATAATATCCATCTCTACATGTGCTTTTTTATTACTAGCTTTTACAAACTGATCTGGCAACGCACCAGCGGGGACTTCGTACTCTTTCGTTAATTCCAAAATTGCTGAGTCTGCTTTAACGTTTGGACTGCAAATATAGAAATCTATATCAACTTTAGTGGTACTTGTTTGATAAGCTTTTAAATCTTTTAATATATCGTGTGATAATTGCGAAGTAGTTGAAAAAATAGATATTTTTATTTCTCCGCCAACAACACATAACTCTCTAACCTTATTAGTGAAGAGATCATTACCAGTATTTTCATTACTTAAATCGCAATCTACAATTAATTGCTCTTCAAACTTGATAAGTAGTTTTTCTAAGTCAGCTGGCTTAATAATTTGCGACAGAGACTCTTTGAGAATTAACCTTTTATAAAACGACTCTTTTAGAGCTTTAGTAAAAAGTTCCTTAAAATCCTCTGAAGTAAGGTAGCTGCAATCTATACAATTGTGGTTATCATTAATAAGTAGAATAAATATGGCGGCTTCGAAACTTGAAAGCTTTTGAATTACAGTTTTATCTATTTCTTTATGAAAGGAAGATAGAGGAAAAACAAACTCCTCTTTTAACCAGAAGGTGTAATCAGCCAAAGAGTCGGAAGTAATAGATTTTTTTATTATTTTTCTTTTCTTGAATACATAAAGTAACCTTTTCAGGCCAAGGAATGTAAGATCGAGGTCATTTTTTCGCATAAAAAAATAAAGCTCAACAATTATAAAACCTACAATACTTCCTGAAGCTCCAATAGCAATATCTTTGTTGAAAATATAAAACATTAACCAAATTAAGAATGCTGAAATTACTGCAATAATATGTCGAATCATTTAGTAAATCCTTTTAACTAAGTTGCTATGTGGCGTGGTATATACACGCCATCTATCTAAGAAAGCTACTTCACGCCAGTATGACCAAAGCCACCAGTTCCACGCTCTGTTGCTTCAAATTCATCGACAAGTACAAAATCAGCTTTAAGTACTGGAATAAACATCAGTTGAGCAATTCTGTCACCAGAGTTTATTGCAAATTCATCATTACCTCTATTCCATACTGAAATGAATAACTCACCTTGATAATCTGAGTCGATTAATCCAACTAAATTACCCAGTACAATCCCATGTTTATGACCTAAACCTGAGCGAGGTAAAATAGTAGCAGCCATTCCAGTATCCTGCATATTTAAAGCAATACCAGTAGGAATTAATTTCGTCTCACCCGGTAAAACTTGTAACATATCGTCAACACAGGCCCTAAGGTCTATAGCAGCAGAGCCATCTGTAGCATACTCAGGCATAGGAATTTCAGTACCAACTTTAGGATTTACAATTTTTAATTCAACTTTTTTCATTTTAAACTTTCTACTCTAAATAAATTTATAAAAAGGATATAGATAATATAACTTAACGACCAGTCGTAAACTCATGCCATGAATCAATTAAATCAATAAAATCTTCAAAGCCACAACCACTGCTTAAACCATTTTCTTCAAGCGCTAAATCGTCATCTTGATACGCTATTAGGCCTTCGCTGTCTTGATGAAGCGCATGGGCTTCAAATAGTGCTTCGTCTTTGGTTAATATTAAATCTATTTCTTGGCCTTTTAGCGTTAGCGGCTCATAGCTTGAACTTACCGATGCAATAAGCGCTTGCACCATGGCTACTTTGTCTTTGCCTATTTCTTCGTTTAGCCAGCGACCAATAATAGCGTGTTCACTGCTTATTTTAATACGTAGCCCACTAATAGGGTCGCGAATAAATTGATATTCCATAGGATTTGCCTGTAAATCTTTAATTGAGTAATTATATACGTAAACGCCCGCAAACCACAGGACATATAAAGTAAAATAGCGCCACATGGGCGCTATTTTACTCAACTTTAAAACCGTTAACTTCGCGATCTATAACGCGCTGCGTCAATGATCGACCATAAGTAAATAATAGGCACAAGTACAAAGCCTACAAGCACATAAATTAGTGCGTAACTTATTATAATAGCGAGTGCAAAAAATATAGCCGCTAAAATACGCCCTTGCACTAACTGCCCTAAACCAGGAAAAAATATATTACATAATGCTGCGATTACGTTACCGCCAGAACCTTGATCTGCCATACTAACCTCTGTATTTATTTGATTTTATAATTATTTACTTACACACTTTATGCCAATTTATTAAAGCTTACAAATCAAATAGTTAAATTGCCCTAGATTTAGAGAGTTAGTAAATTTTGCTAACTTTAGGTCAAATTAGCAATTTTTGTTATGCTTTTACGCTTTTTTGTTTGTTCAAAAAATTATCAAGTTACTCGTTTTTAAGGCTATTTTATAAATAGCTGTTTATAAAAACAGTATTTTATTTAGCCTAACAAAAACACCTGTTATACTGCCCACAATATTGATTAAAAAGGCGTAACGATGGACGTTTCACAATTACTCGATGGCTTAAATGACAAACAACGCGATGCCGTTGCAGCCCCACTACAAAACATGCTGGTATTAGCAGGTGCTGGGTCTGGTAAAACACGAGTGTTAGTTCATCGTATTGCGTGGCTTATGCAAGTTGAGCAAGCATCTGCTTACAGTATTTTTGCCGTAACCTTTACTAATAAAGCGGCTAAAGAAATGCGCAGCCGCGTTGAAGAAACACTAAAAGCCCCTGTAGGTGGTATGTGGATTGGTACGTTCCATGGTTTGTCGCATCGTATTTTACGTGCTCATCACCGTGAAGCTAACTTACCAGAAGCCTTTCAAATTTTAGACTCTGACGATCAACTTCGGATGATAAAGCGCTTATTAAAATCGATGAATATCGATGATAAAAAATGGCCCGCCAAACAATTTGGCTGGTACATCAGCGCTAAAAAAGATGAAGCACTTCGCCCTAAAGATATTCAAGCATACGATATTAACGAGCAAATGATGCTGCGTGTTTACGCCGCCTACCAAGAGGCCTGTGATAGAGCAGGCCTAGTAGATTTTGCCGAAATATTACTACGCAGCTACGAAGTGTTAAAAAATAACCCAACGTTACTGCGTCATTATCAGCAACGCTTTGCACATATGCTCGTAGACGAGTTCCAAGATACAAATACCATTCAATATGCTTGGTTAAAGTTACTTGCAGGCGATACAAGCAGTATCATGATTGTAGGCGACGATGACCAAAGTATTTACGGTTGGCGCGGTGCTAAAATCGAAAATATTAAACGATTTTTAACTGACTTTAGCGCAGAAACCATTCGTCTTGAACAAAACTACCGTTCAACAGCAACTATTTTGAAAGCGTCTAATGCATTAATTCAAAATAACTCAGAGCGTATGGGTAAAAGCTTATGGACCGACGGTAACGATGGCGAGCCAATTTCTATTTATGCGGCATTTAATGAGTTAGACGAAGCACGCTTTGTAAGTAGCAAACTACGAAGCTGGTTAAATGCAGGTAATGCCCTACAAGATGCCGCAATTTTATACCGTAGTAACGCGCAATCTCGTGTACTCGAGGAGGCCATGCTGCAAGAAGGCTTAAAATACCGTATTTATGGGGGTATGCGATTCTTCGAACGACAAGAAATTAAAGATGCGTTGTCGTACTTACGCCTAGTAGGTAATCGTCAAGACGATGCCGCGTTTGAGCGTGTAATTAATACGCCAGCACGCGGTATTGGCGATAAAACATTGAGCCATATACGCGATTGTGCACGAGCAGAATCGTTACCGCTTTGGTATGCCGCAAAAGCAATTGTAGAACAACAGCATTTATCTGGTCGTGCTTCTGGTGCAGTAAGTAAGTTTGTAGAACTCGTTGAACAAATAGAAGATAAAATTAGCGACCTAACTTTGCATGAGCAAGCCAAGTACACAATTCAAACCTCAGGCTTGATGGCAATGTACCAAGCCGAAAAAGGTGAAAAAGGCCGTGCTCGTGTAGAAAACTTAGAAGAGCTAATTAGCGCTTGTGATCAGTATGAGCTGCCTGAAGACGAAGAGTACAGCTCACCTTTACAAGGCTTTTTAGCCCATACGTCACTTGAGTCAGGTGAAGGACAAGCAGAAGAACACGAAGACGCCGTACAAATGATGACGCTTCACTCAGCTAAAGGGTTAGAGTTTCCGCTAGTGTTTATGGTAGGCGTAGAAGAAGGCATGTTCCCTTCTCAGCAAAGCAACGAAGAGTCGGGTCGCTTAGAAGAAGAGCGCCGCCTTTGTTATGTAGGCATGACACGAGCAATGGATAAGTTATACATTAGCCATGCTGAGAGTCGCCGTTTATACGGGCAAGAAAAATACCATAGCCCATCTCGCTTTTTACGCGAAATCCCTGAAGACTGCGTAGAAGAAATCCGTATTAAAACACAGGTTTCTCGCCCACCTGCCGCTGGGCGTTTTAGCGCATCAGTTAGCCATGCCGCATTTGAAGACAGTGGCTTTAACTTAGGACAACGAGTTTTGCATGCTAAGTTTGGTATTGGTACCGTACTTAATTACGAAGGCAGTGGCGCGCAATCTCGCGTACAAGTTAACTTTGACGACCTTGGTAGTAAATGGTTAGTAACGGCTTATGCACGATTACAAGCGGTATAAAACACACCTAAATGAGTTAGAGCAACAACTAGCTGACGCATATCATCGTCAGCTAGTGCTAATTACTGGCAGCTCAGTTTGGTGTTATGAATTACTCAACTCATTAATAGATGAAAACAATACACTTGTTGTATCAAAGCAGTGTGCGCCTAAAAATTCATACTGGCCTACCCGCACTCACCAAATTTTAGGGCAAGAATTTGCCCATGCTGTTTACGATGGTTTTAGTGGTTTGCACCCTGATAAACTTGCAGCACTTGCCGGCACCGTTAAAGCAGGCGGTATACTGTTTTTATTACTGCCCGAACTAGATGATTTAGCCTCTTGGCAAGATCCCGCATTAAGTACAGTGCAATCACACGGTCAGAGCATTGACTACAGCTTATTTAATCAACGTTTCGCGACTATTATTAAACCGTTACCCGCTTTTCATTTGAGTGAAAAAAGTGGCTGTATTAGTAATAACGCCAGCTATGTAGCTCATAATAAAATTGATTATCAACCACAGCAAAACTGCGTTGATCAAATAGTAAAAGTAGCCAACGGTCGTGCCAACAGGCCTTTACTTATTAATGCTGATAGAGGCAGAGGTAAGTCGGCAGCACTTGGCTTAGCAACGGCAAAACTAACTGATAAAAAAGTAATTATTTGCAGCACTCAGTTTAAAGCGACCCATAGCAGCTTCAAACATTTAGCCCAAGAGTTAAGCCTTCAATACAACGCTGAACATAAACAGCTCGCCAACTTGCACTACGTTGCACCTGACGCGTTATTAAACACACTACCTGAGTGCGATTTACTACTCGTTGATGAAGCTGCAGCAATCCCTGTTCCGTTATTACTACAAATGCTAGCTCATTACCCTCGTATAGTATTTGCAAGCACTCTGGTTGGGTATGAAGGCAATGGTAGGGGTTATACCATTCGCTTTAGTAACTATATTAAAGCGCACTATAAAGCCTCTAAAGTTGTAACACTTGATGAGCCACTGCGCTTTGCTAAACACGATCCTCTTGAGCAACACATTCGCACACTACTAGCACTCGATGCACAATATATAGAGTTAAGTAGTAATGAATTAGAGCAGCCAATTCATAGCGAAGTAACTCAGCAATCTCTTGTAAACAATGAATCTTTACTGCAGCAAGTTATTGCCCTACTTGCTCTGGCTCACTATCAAAGTAGTGTCAACGACTTACGCCAACTACTAGACGCACCATCGCAAAGACTATTTATTAGCAAAATTAATAATCAATTAGTTGGCGTATGCTTAATCGCCATAGAAGGTGGTTTGAGTGAAGAACTTGCCCTACAAGTTATAAGTGGAGAGCGCCGTCCGCAAGGACATTTAATGGCGCAAGCACTCTCACAACTTAGCTTTAATAATGACTGTTTAACACAACTGAGCGCCCGCGTTGTACGAATAGCGATTGATCCGAGTTCCCACAATATAGGACTTGGTAAAAAGTTACTTAGTTATTGCGAGTCGCAGGTAAAAAGCCAATGTAGTTGGCTTGGTGCAAGCTTTGGCGCAACAGCGCAGTTACTTAATTTTTGGCAAAACCTAGGGTTTGATACTGTAAAATTAGGTTATCAACGCGATAAAAGCACCGCTGAACATTCGGCGCTTGTGGTTAAATGCTTGAGTGACAAAAGTACAATTCTCCAACCCCTAAAAAAGCAGTTTAAAAACGATTTCTTTTATGCTCTTTTAACACACTTTAGAACACTAGATTGGCAACTCGTGAATATTATAATTGAAGGATTTAGCGACGAGTTAATAAGCCTAGAGACTCACGAGCGATTAGCGCTGCTCACTAAAAGTAACTTCACTCAATTTAGTATCTCTGCAACTCTTTGGCAGTTACTGAGCCAGTCACCTTCTTATATATCTCGATTAACAGAGTCGGATAAACAACTTTTAATAAAGTTAGTACTTCAAAATGAAAGTAATGAAAAAGTGATTCAACACTTAGGTTTATTAGGAAAAAAGCAGCTTGAGAATCAATTTATACGTGCCATAAAAAACCTCACAAGTACCATCTAATAATTTCTAGTTGCCCTATCTCTGTTAAATTTTATCCATCTTTAAGCTATTTATTTAATTTGTTCTATCCTTAAAACATTAATAGGTAAATTAAGATAAAGGCATGGAATTAATAAACTTTAAAGTGGGCTGCAAAACAATTTCGCTAAAAATACTCGATATTTTATTAACTGAGCGCTTTGACAATAATCTAACAACTTTACCAAACAATAATAAAAGCTTTATTGGTGTTAAAGATTATATGGATATACCAACACCTGTTTTTGATTTAGGTATTATTTTAAATAATATCTCAACTGAACAAAGTAATGCGCATGTACTAAAACAACTAAGAATATGGCAAGACAAACTATTAAACTGGTTTAATACCCTTCAAAGTAACTTATTAAATAGCTCGGCTTCTATTTCAAATAATGACGCAGAACTACAAGATTTTGTTTTGTTTTACAAAGAATTCAACACCGACAATGAAGACTTAAAATTAACAATGTCTCGGCTTGATGAGCCCTTCCAATCATTACTAGAGACAGCAAAAGCAGCTATAGCAGCCCATAATCGAAGTGATCATAAACAAGTATCAGCTCTGCTCGACAAAATTAAGCGTAATAGTCTAATTCAGCTTGAGCGTTTATTTGAATCCGCTAAAGAGCAAATAACCTTAGACTATAAACCTATTATTGTTTTCACCACCAAAGATGGATTAAATCCACATGTTGGTTTATTAGTAGATAAGGTTGAAGATAATATCGACTATAAAAAAGAAGACATAAAGCCACTGGATAAGCTCACTGAGGTTGGTTTTGATCTAGACCCACAAACTAAAAATATGATGCTAGGATTAATCAAGCTCCCCCAAAAGCATAGTGTATTAATTGATCCAAGCGTAATATTTAAACCAACCCAAATAGAAGAACCCGAAACTGAAGGAACCCAAGCTTACGGATTATTTTAAATAGCCTTTAGATTTGGCTATAAACTTTAGTACTGGAATAATGAGCTATTCCGCTCAACTTGTACATTTAGATGAATAGAAGAATCGAGTATGTAATGTCCGTTACTCCCCATATTTCACTTTTCTGCAGATGTAAAAAAGCCCGACTATTTCTAGTCAGGCTCTCTACAATTTGAGGTCTGTGCGCTACGCAGTAGAATGTCGTAGTGCCCACAGCGGTGGAGAGCCACAGTGAAATGCTACACTCTCTTTGTGTCGGGAGTCGCTGTGCTCGCCCGACCTACGTGATAGGTGTTGCTGTGAGTGTGTGTTAATTGCGCACATTTTACTTTTCTGCAGACGTAAAAAAGCCCGACTATTTCTAGTCGGGCTCTCTACAATTTAAAGCCTGGGATGTCGTAGTGCCCACAGCGGTAGAAAGTCACATAGCAAATGCTACACTATCTTTGTGTCAGGGAGACCTTCCGCGGGACTCGCCTTCGAGCTGTTTTGTTTCACTGCTGAGTGCGGTTTGGGCTCTTGGCTATTTATTAAATCCCAGATAGCAAAAAACCCGTCACATTGCTGTAACGGGTTTCTTTAATTTGAAGCCTGGTAATGTCCTACTTTCACATAGCAAATGCTACACTATCATCGGCGCTGTTTCGTTTCACTACTGAGTTCGGCATGGAGTCAGGTGGGTCCAAAACGCTATTGTCACCAAGCAAATTTGGGCGTTAATCCGTATCGCTACGCATTAACTGAATTTGGAAAATATCTGATAATATTTTTTAAGTCTTTCTAAGTAATATCTACTTTAGTCATATTAACTTCTGTCAAACTGTCGCATAAAACGCGTTTGGCGTTGTATGGTTAAGCCTCACGGGTAATTAGTACAAGTTAGCTTAATGGCTCACACCACTTCCACA
>NZ_JACJEC010000030.1:0-30851 GCF_014163875.1 Pseudoalteromonas sp. SR43-3
TCTCAAGGGATGCGAATAATACACCCTTTATTTTTCGAGTCAACACTTTGTTTTAAACTTTCTTTTTAGAAGATTTAAAACCGAAGTTTTATTTAACTCTCTGAGTAGTTCGTGCCTCGCTATGCTTCGGCGTTTCCCGTCTCAGTGGGGTCGCATTATAGGGAGAACAGATTTTTACGCAAGCGTTTTATTGACAAAACTTTAAATAAAGCACTGTTCGCTGAGAATTTGAGCTAAACGTATTAAAAACACAACATAACTAGCACTTTATTAACATTTAACGCCTATTAAAGTGTTTGTTATGGCCTGCGCTATCAAAAAATACTTTCTACAGACCAGCTATTAAGTCATTTATCTAAAAGCTATAGTTAAAGCCCGCGTAAAAACGACGACCTGAGTAGCTAGTATTGAGTAATCGCGTATCGGTGTCATTTCCTAAACGCGTTACTGATTCAGATTTAGTTAAATTAATAACCGCTGCGGTAAGGCTAAGCCCGTCGTATAAATTTACAGATGCATTTACATCGATTTGTTCGTAAGGGTCTTGGTATACATTTAATCCGCTATTTAAACCGAGTACTGTTTCGCCGCGCTTATTATAAGAAGCACGTACATTAAAATAACCTCCTTCATAATAAACAGAGGTGTTGTACTGATACTTTGCACTACCTATTAAGGCCGACTGACCAAATTCTTCACCATTAATTGTTACATCTGCTTTATTGGTTTTGTTATAAGTATAATTTGCGTAAAAGCCAAAACCACTATCAAAGGCATGCTGAATAAATACTTCCGCGCCTTTTGATACTGCATCGGTGCCATTACCTACAGTGCTGTAAGGGGCTATATTAATAGTCCCTGCATCCACTATATTATTTTTACCAGCAAAGTTTTGCTCTACGTCGATCACCAGTGGCACAACAAAGTTATCTACTTTCTTATGAAAAAGTGCCAACCCAACAGCAGAACCTTCGCCATAATAATACTCAATAGATAAATCAGCTTGAACTGATTCAAATGGTTTCAAGTTTTTATTTCCGCCACTACCGCTAAAACTAGGAAGCTCGTTAAATGCGGCTCTATCTTCTGCCCATTCACCTGATACATAGGTAATGCGCTGCTGCGCACCTAAATCACTATAGTCAGGACGAGATATTACTTTAGCTATTGCCCCACGAATAACTAAATCGTCGGTTGCATCCCACGCTATATTAAAGCTTGGCAAAACTTGAGTGTCTTTGTTTTGCTGAGTGACTAATTGATAGTCTTCTACAAAACGAGCGTCACCTGTTACTGGCTCACCTGTTTCATCATTTGTGTGATCTAATTGGTAGGTATATAAGTCAGTAGATGAAGTAAGTGTTTTTGTTTGCACAACACGCACACCCAAATTACCTCTGACTTCACTAAATTCAAAATCACCTTGTATATAAAAAGCCGATATTTTTTCTTCTATATCGTAAACAAAATTATCTTCAATGCGCGTATAAGGTACATAACTAGCAGTGACCATATCGCGGTATTTATTCCAGTCGATACTTGGCATTTGGTTTATATCAAAACCACCTGCAATATTATTCTCACTAGTAAATACATTTTGAGCTAATGGCATTCCACCATTCCACTGGTAGCTGTCAAAACGGGTAATACCTTGTTCACTTGCTTCCCCTGCAGCAATATCAAAATTTGGATCTAAAAAGAAGGTGTTGCCGGTTTCACGGTGAAGAGTTGAATTGCGGTATTTAGCACCGGTTTTAATTGTTTTTAAAAAGCCCCAATCAACATAAAAATCCACATCAGCTTGGTAGTAATCTTCTTCTAGCTCACTGCGTACAAAGCTTGAGTTTGAAGAGCCCGCATCACGACCGCCTCCAACTCCATTTTGTAAATTAACTAATGTGTTAGGGTCGATATTAAGTGACACATTATTTTGATTGAGTGACCAGCCTGCCGTTTGAGCTGCGTTTTGAATAGTGGCTGCGTTTTCGCCCGCGTTAGAACTTTTATACGCCGCTTCCCAGCTTTCTTCTGGGCCGCCCTCTGATTGTGTATTACCAATTACAAAGCGCGCTTTAAAATTATTACCTTCATAGGTTAAATTAAAATCAAAGGTATCGGAGGTAGATTCCTCACGTATGTAGCTGCCACGCATCCACGGAAATTGCATATCATTTTCGACACCACTTGCCATTGCATCGTATTGCATACCAGTAACAATAGTGCCCGACTCATCAAGATTTACATCCGTCAAAAAATCAGGATTTAAAGACCACTCTGGTATATCAATCACAGATTCTGTTCTGTCTTGCCCAAGTGTAAAACCAAAATAATTAAAGCCAAGCTCTAAACGATTTGTTGGTCGCCACTGTGAACTAAATTGAATCCCTTCGCGCTCACGTTGTTCGTTAAGAACTGAACCTCGCACAACTTGTGGAAACCAAACACCATCGTAACTATTACCGCCTGCATCATTAATAACACCCCAACCATTATTGTTATCAACTGCGTTACCGTTTATATCTGTAGGTTGCCCAGTGCCAGTATAGCGCCACACATTGGCATCAGTACCGCCCGAAAGCGTTCTGTTTGTTCGCTCCTGATATGTATAGCCAACTAATATACCAAAATTTTCGTCGTCATTTTTCCATGAATATAAACCCGTAAACTGCGGTTCGTACTCTTTTGTAACATCAGCGTAAGTACTCTCTACATTAAATACACCTGAGTTTGCATCCATACTCAGAGGTTTTCGGCTATGCATTAATACAGTACCACCAACCCCACCTTCATCTAAGCGTGCTTCTGGCGATTTATAAACCTCTACGCTTTCAATCATTGAAGACGGTAACAAAGCATAATCAAACGAACGCGAAGGCTCCCCCGGGGAAGACGCAATAAAATTACCATTAAGTTGTGTAAAGGTAAGTTCTGACGATAAACCACGAATACTAACCGATGAACCTTCCCCGCCGTCACGCTCAATTACCACACCGGGTACACGCTGAAGTGAGTCTGCAACGTTTTTATCAGGGAACTTTCCAATGTCTTCCGCGGTAATTGCATCAACTACTGAGCCAGACATACGTTTTACATCTAAGTTTTCGGCCATACTTGAACGGATACCACGTACTTCTATTACTTCCATACCTTTTGCGTGCTTCGGGTTTTCTTGCGCTGCAAAAGCACACGTAGAACCCAAAGCAGAAAAAATTGATATATAAAGTGACGACTTACAAAACGTTGAAAAAGGGAAAGGGTATATGCTTGCTACTATCATGTGAGAGGCTGTTCCATTTAAATCTGCTTATATAAAACTAAAGCGAGAAGTTAATCCTTTTACGTAAATTATTTACGAAATGGCAAAAATTGTTCCCAATTCTACACAGCCAAACTTAACCGTTTGTTAATCATCAATATTAAAACTAAATAAACGTCTCATATAACTGTATTAATACCTATTGAATGAAACTTAAAATCCAACCCACACTTCAAAACCACTCTTAATTAACAAGCAAAGAGAAGCTTTGTGGTATTTAATAGCTTAATGAATAATTACAATGCATAAATCATCATAAAGTGTATACAAAAATACGAAGGGGATAATTTGATGTGGTAGTCAGCAGTTTATACTTTAAAAAGCAAAACTGCCGGATGATATTTGAAAGAAGTAATAATTGCTAAATAGCGCTTGGTTAATCAAGCGTAGCAATAACCTCTGAAAGCTCTAAGAGTGTAGGCTTTCCACCATAATAATTTGTATCTATATGATAACTATTACCAACCCAAAAAGGCGCTTTAGTTGAGTTATGTCCATGTATTGAAAAGTCGACTCCATGACTTTTAACTACCTGATCTTGTTTAACTACTTCGCGATCCCACAATAAAGATTGCACAATTAGCGATTTATCATCAGGGTAATTTTCCCAATCCCACGATTGTGCAAATGTATGAGACAACCCAATTTTACAACCACGATACTCAAGTACTATTGAAAGCGGTTTAGTTAGTAACTCATCGCACATAACACTGAGCTTTTCACTTGATACCGACTTGTGCCAATTGCCACCATTGTCAGTCCATAATTTAAAAGCCGCTTTATCATTACTTAATAATGATTCCAACATTAAATGCTCATGATTACCTAATATCATACATGCCCTAATGGCTTGTAAGTATGTAAATAAGTCATATGTTTTATCCCCGCGATCAACAAAATCGCCTAGGCAAAACAAAGTATCTCTTTCAGGATTAAAATTTACGTTATTAAGTGCGTTTTTTAAGGCCGGTAAATCACCATCAAGATCGCCAATTACAAATACTCGGCACTCATCATTAATAAATATGGCTTGTCTTGAAGATACAGCCTGAATAGCGTTAATACCTATATCCAAAATAGACTCCTATAGAATGCAATCTAAAACTTAGATTAATACTTGAGTTTATAAAGCCTTAAGGTAACACAATATAGTTGATAATTAATGAAGGTAATAAGATTTGATTGAAACTAAAAATGCATGACAGAGGACCTTAGCTACAACCTAAATAATTAATGTAAGTAGTGTTTTTAGCCTAAATTAAAAGCTGCTTAGCAAAATACCTGACGAGTTATTTGCCAGTTACCCGCACAAATTTTTCTGCTAGTTCGTCCAAAGTTTCACGCTTATTCGGATCGGGCTTTATACAGTCAATAGGGCAAACACTTATGCAGGTAGGTTTATCGTAATGGCCTATACACTCAGTACATTTACTAGCATCTATTAGGTATATTTTAGCGTCCATATAAATAGCCTCATTAGGGCATTCTGGGTCACACATGTCGCAGTTAATGCATTTGTTATTTATGAGTAAAGCCACTTATAAGCCCCTTCAATTAAAATCATTATTAAACATATAGATAGAGTTAGATAAAATGTTTTTTGACTGCTTTTAATACAAGTCCAGTTCAATAATAAACCTTTATTTTTCATTAAATCGTAGCACACATTCGTAACTCACCATTTTATTTTTAGGTGTAAATTTCAGCCATAAATTATGCCTATTTTTCTCTGTTGCTTTGTTGATCCTAATCAATAAAAATAGCTGCACTTTTACTAAGCTTGATACTATTATTTTAACTTTTCTATGTCATTTTTTAAGCTAATATAAAACTAGCTGATCTGCCGAAAAGCGCTTAAGCCCTCTAGTCATACGCTAATCTCGCCAAAAGAACATTCAAATAAGTGATAACAAGGGAATATAGTACCTCCAAAAATTTAGTCTTTCTCAAAGCGTTATTTGCTCAAATACTCTATGCCTAAAATTAAACCCTATCTAAAGCGTTAAGATGCTCTAAATGATAATTTATTCTTCGTATCATTACTTTAATTTACTTAATCGCCCAACCGTACCTGTAATCAATTGGTCATATTATTCACTTAGTATTTATTTAAAATAAAATTCTAGACTGAGTAATGAAGACTTTTAAAAGCCCCCTGCCATCGAATTTAAATATTTCTTCTGAACAAAGCGATGTAAAAAACGTTATCAGCCATATTCGTAAGTTTGTTAGTCGTCGAACAAATAATACCGATGACGTAGACGACCTAGTCCAAGAAGCTTTGCTGAGAACTTTAAATAGAAATGACACATTAGAAATTGAAAACTTTCAGGCGTACATAAATCAAGTCGCAAAGTCTGTTATGTATAGTGATTGGCAAAAAAATAAAAGCCAACCAAATAAAGCAGAAGATATTGAGCTTTTTACAGATGATAATAGCGATCCAGAGGCGCAGTCTATTACAGAGCAAAAGCTCGAGCTTGTTAAAAGTGCGTTGGAAGAGTTGCCACCTTTAAGAAGAAAAGTATTTAAGCTTCGACGTATTAACGGATTAAGTCGCGAAGAAATTAGTCTGCAGTTAAATATGAGCCAAGAATCTGTAAAAAAACATATTACGCGCGCAATGATACAAATAACGCTTCACATAGAAAAAAATCAATAAAAATGTCCCCTTTATTACACTTTTACGCTCTTTATATTTAATCAACGCAGGTTAGGTTTTTTAATGAACGAACAACGCTTAGAACAGGCAGCAGATTGGGTAGATCGGATTAATGATTTAAATGATCATGACCGTAAAGAACTATCGCTTTGGTTAAAATGCACAGAAAATAAGGCTGCATTTGAGAAAATAGCCAATGTATTTGGCGATCCTGCTGTTAAACAGGCTCTACACATTTACACTAAACAATATAGTTTACCGACTCCAATAATTACGCCTAATGCTAAACGTTCTAGGGCTTTCCCTATGCTCGCCTTAGCAGCTAGTTTTAGCGCTATTGCTTTTGCAGTGTACTGGCTTTCTATATCTCAACAAGCGTTTACACCAACACCTATTGCAAAAACAGCAGTTGAAACTAACCTACCTCAGCTTTTAGAAGCACGTTTAGGCAAACGTGTATCTAAGTTATTAGATGACGGTTCATATTTACACTTAAATGCAGATAGTGAGTTGACTGCGCACTTACTACCACACTCTAGGCAAATCGAATTAAAAAAAGGACAGGTTTTTTTTGATGTAGCCAAAGATAAAACACGGCCATTTATAATAAATTCCGGACAAGCAAGCATTAAAGTACTAGGTACTTCTTTTGATGTAGAGCGCAATAAGGATGAAGTAGTGGTAACAGTGTACGAAGGCAGGGTAGAAGTCTCGGCCTTAGATAAAGTGATATTAACTCCCTCTCAACAAGCTGTTATAAAAAATGGACATATAGCTGTAGATTATAGCCAGCAGTTGACACAACTCCCTGCTTGGCGAATGGGTTGGATTGATGCAAAAAAAGAACCTCTAACCACTGTTATTAAGCAATTGCAGCGTTATAGCCCTATGGTAATTAAAGTAGATAACGCACTAAATAATACTTTAATTAGCGGACGATTTAATCTCGAAACGCCGCAACAAAGCCTTATGCTAATAGCATCTACTTACAACTGGAATGTAGAAAAAAAGAGCAACGAACTTCATTTAACGCGACCTTAAATGAAGTATGTTGATTAAACTCTTATGCTAAAACATGTATGTACATTAGATAAATGTATTTTAGTGTACTTTTTTATTGCTGTTAGTTGCTTAACAGCAATGCCAAGTGCCGCAAAAAACATACATACGTTTGTTTATATACCTGCCGGTTCTCTCAGTGACAGCTTAAGAGAAGTAGCAAATGCATATGCAGTCTCTTTTAGTAGTAACCCTTCACTTATCGACGACAAAACTACATCCACCTTAATTGGCGATCATACACTTGCTCAAGCACTAGATTTTTTATTAATAGGCAGCGAGTTAACATATAAAATTCAAGACAAGGGTTTTGTTATTTTTCAACAAAAAATAACGACCAATAAAGAAACACTTGAAGAAATAACAGTAAAGGGTATCCGCTATTCGTTGGCTCGCTCACGAAACTTAAAACACAATAATAAAACGATTAGCGAAGCCATTTCTGCACAAGATATTACCGACATTCCCAATACTAACTTGGCTGAAGCCTTACAGTATATTCCGGGTGTAGCCATTACTCGCGAAGCAGGCGAAGGTCGCCAAGTATCAATACGTGGCAGTTATCCTGATTTTAGTTTGGTAACACTCAACGGTATGCCTGTATTGGCAAATAATGATTCACCAATGGATAGTCGAGTGCAAAAACAGCGCGATCGTTCTTTCGACTTCAATATTTTACCTGCCGAACTATTTAAACAAATTCATGTAATTAAAGCCTATTCTGCCGACAAAATTGCAGGTGGAATATCTGGCACTATGGCACTGCAAACTATAAACCCCTTAGATAATGAAGGATTTAAATTTATTATTACACCAGAAGTCGGCTACAACGACTATGTGGGTACAGGCGCAAAACGCTATTCAAGCTTAATTTCTAACACGTGGAATAATTGGGGGGTACTTGCAAGCGTTGCGTACACAAACAGAGAATCGTTAGAGCAAGGCGCTAATACATTTCGCTGGCGAAATATTGCCATAGAAGGCGCTGATCTCTCGGCGTTAACTCAATCACAAGCTCAGCATTTAACTCAAGGCGATTATATAATCCCTCGCGGTAATCGCTACTCGGTATGGCAAGCAACCCAGCAGCGATTTGGGGCAAACCTATCTGTAGAGTATAAAAACGAAACCACGCATTTTGATTTTGATATGCTCTCAGGTTTTTTAAAAGGAGAGCGGCATGAATATCATTTATACCCTAGAGGGGATCAGTCAACGCCTATAATTAAAGGGCTAACAACAATTAAAGACATTCAAGCTAATGAAAATAATGAGCTTGAGTATGCACGTTATGAAAATGCACGCGTGGCAACCGAAAGCCGAACTCAAAAAATAAATACGGCATATCAGCAAGGCGTGCTGTCATTTTCCCAGCAACTAGATAAAAATTGGAAAATAAACGCCATATTAGGAAACGAGCGCTCAAAGTATGACATTCCTTACAGCAATAAAATTTATACCCAAGGTATAAGTGACGTTACAATTGATTATCGTAAAACGCCATTTTATGCAGATATTAAGTACAGCGAAAACTTGAAAAATCCGACGATGTGGCAAATGCATCATGGTGATATAGAGCAATACAATTCAAATAGTGAGTACACCTTCGCAAAATTAGATTTTCAATATGACGTTAATAGTTTAATAACTCTTCAATTTGGGGCTGACTGGACTCTGTTTGAAAATAAAATGAATAACGCACAGCAAAACGATATTTTTTTTAATGAAATATCCGATACACCACAACAATTAATTGACCTTCCTGCATCGTATGTTTCATCGCAAAATGCACATAAAAAACAGCAGTGGTTAAAAATAAACACTAATGAGGCACTTAAGCTTTATGGCATTGACCCATTTAATGTACAAGCCAATAATTTTTTAATCACGACTAAAGCTGAACACATAAAGGAATATAGCAGAGGTGCTTATACTCTATTAAGTACAGAGCAAGAAAAATGGGAGGCTCATATAGGTGTACGTTACCAATCAGAATCTATAACATCTTACACTCAAGCGCCTTACTCTCCGATTTTGTATAGCCTATGGCTTCCAACTTTTAATGGGTCATATTTTATTAACGATAATTGGCGATTTCGTGCAGGACTTTCTAAAAACTATTCAAAAGCATTACTAAATTCACTCAATTTTGATGGCTCAAACGATACCCCTAATAGTACAAAATACATATTTAACTCAAATCTAAAACCTTACTTATCTTATAATAGCGATATTTCCTTAGAGGCTGATTTTAGTAGTCGCAGTTCGTTTAACATATCACTTTTTTATAAAGATCTAGAGGATTACATAGTCACAACACAAGCGCCTTTATTTGAAGATTCGCCGCCTACAACCTCCGATAGTCAATTACTTTGGTTAAGTAATGCAGAAACGGGCTATCAGTGGGGAGCCGAGGTAAGTTTAAACTACTTAATACATAATTCTGATTGGGGCATTAATATACAAGCGGCTTATAATAAAGGTAAAGTCACCTATTATGACTCAAATAGTGGCACTGCTTTATTTAAAAAAAACCTGCCTTTTTTATCTAAAATTACCGCATCAAGTATGATTTTTTACGACCACCCTAAATTCAATTTTAAACTCGGCGCTATTTTTAGAGATAAATATTTAGTGCGTGCTGGCAGCCTTTTACTCGATGAAAACGAAACCGGATTTATGCCGACCATCTATTGGGATGCAAGTGTGAATTATTATTTTTCTAATTATTGGAAACTTAAATTTAGCGCATTTAATCTCAGTAATGAACAAGAGCAACAATACAGTAATTCAACCCTCAGAGCTTACAACTCAACCACAAGTGGACGTACCTTTTACTTGGGGTTGAGTTATCAGTATTAAATGATTTTTCCTGTTTTTAAATCAACGCGGAAATTCTCCCCCTGGGTATGTTGACTAAATTTTGCCATTACTTTTATTAACAGGGCTAAGTATTGCTGTATTTGCTTATCTGTTTTACATGTCGATTGTGCTAAAAAAGTATTTAGTTGTTGATAAGTAAGACGCTTTTGAGGTGTTATATCTGCTGTTACATCACCATTTCGTAATAAATAAAAATCTTGAAGCCATTCTTTTGTCGATACAGCTTCAAGCTGAGAGAGCAAATTAGGCGGTGCTTCATTTAAACATTGCATATTTGTAAACCAATCGGCTAAATGATGATTGTCATTTAACCATGCCACTAAATTTTTAGGCCAATCGCGTTTTAAAAAACGCTGTTTAATCAGCCCAAATAAATGTTGCTTGGTAAAATCACCATAACTCTTTGAGTTCAAAATAGTGCGGTCAAAATTACTAAGATTATGCAAGTTACGATACTGCCATTCCTTTTCATATAAACTAAATAAGTTATTAAAACCCGGCACATCGTCTAATGTATGAGTACTAATAAGCGCGGTTTGCTTAGCTAAATTTAGCTCTACAACTTTATAGGCCGCTTTGTAAGCCGCTAAACTTGGCACTTGCACATTAACTAACTGGGAGTGCTGATTACTGGTTATCAGCGCCGTATCATTTAAATGCATATGCCCTGCAAAATGGAGCGTTAACCCTGTATCTGCCAGTATTTTTGCTGTACGTGGTGTTGGCACTCTTGGTAGAGAAAAATGACCACGGCTAAACACTTTATGTAATTCGTCATTTGCATTGTCGTAAAACTCCCCCATTGGAAAGTGACTAAATGCAACCAGTGTTTTATTTTGCGTTTTGGCTCTTTTTACAACCGTTTTTATCCACTTTAACAATAGAGGCTTTGCATCAATTAAAGCATTATAGCCAGCACCAGACGACCCTTTAAAAGTGAGCGGTGAGTTTTGCCATTGCGGTGCATAAACATTGGCATCAATTGCCATTAACCAAACCCCTTTTATAGGCTCAACTAAATAACTCGCATCGGGCATGGTGATACAGTGTTTTTTGTTATTGGGGTTACACCATATAAACTCTCGGTTTTTATAAGGCGTTTCATATAGCACATCACCTTTATGTTTACTAAACCCAAAGTCATTGAGTGTGCTTAGTATTTCAGCGTATCCCCAGTTTTTTAAACCATCATCACATACAGACTGCTTAGCCATACACTTTTCATGTTGATAACTATAAACACCAAACTCTTTACCTTGCGCCATTAAAAAGTCCGCTTTACCTGCCGGTGTTGTATATGGTTTTACGGGATCGTGATTACCCGGTATGGCAAAGAAACGCATTCCATATTTCTTTTCATAATGACCTAAAATACGCGCCAGTGCCCGCACATTAATAGGTTGACCATCATCAGTAAAATCGCCAGGTAAGGCGACTAGTTTTATTTTTTTTTCGGCTAATTCATCTAATACATGTAAAAAAACAAAATAATTTTCATTAAAAAGACGTGTTGAATGAAGCTGGGCAAGCATACTACGCACTAGTAATGGTTGCTTTGAGGTAACATCCTTTGGTAGTTCTATATTATCTACGTCATGTAAATTAGCAAAAATATCATGTAGATGAATATCAGCTAAAAATGCCACTTTAACCGTCTCCATCTGCGACGCACTTTTAACCTCAAAGTACTCAATAGCACTTACTTTGCATGTAATACATAACCCAATCCATAGTGCTAACCATAGTACTTTGACTCTAATCATGATGGCTTTATCCCGTTTTTATTTCACTCATTATTTAGAGCGAGGTAATGGATAAAAGGGGACATAAAATTTTATAAACATGCTTTTCTATTATGAAACTTTTATTAAATGCATATTTTTGTGTCCCCTAATTTATAAATGCTCGCTCTTAGATAGCAAACTCAACAATTGAGACGTGCTATGCCATTTTTTATTTTTATTTTTTTTGCAGGTTATGTAAGCAGTGTTAGCGCTAAGCCATTAAACACCCTGCAAATGATTGGCTCACATAACAGCTATAAAAAAACATTAAACGTAAGCGTTAAACATAAATTAAATGATTTAAGCCCCAAGCTAATGGCCCGTATTGATTACGGTCATTCATCTATTATTAAGCAGTTAAATAGCGGTGTTCGCCATTTAGAAATTGACGTTTTAAAAGACCCTAATGGGGGTTTATACATAAAACCTTGGGCTAATACTTTTGCAACAACGCCTTTGTTTAATGAGTTAGAAAAAAAGCAATTAGCTACTCCTGGATTTAAAGTAATGCACATTCCCGACATTGATGTGCAAAGCCATTGTGTGTTGTTTAGTGGCTGTTTGAATACATTGAAAGCATGGTCAGAGGCAAATCCGCAGCACTTTCCAATTGTTGTAATGCTCAATGTAAAAGAAACACGATCTGATTTAGTTCTGGGGAATAATCCACTTAAATTTACACCGAAAGATTATTATTTACTCGATGAAGTAATTCAAAAATCGTTACCTAACTTATTATTCACGCCAGATGATTTACGCAAAACGCCATTATCTTTAAACCAAACAGTCGTTAAGTTTGGGTGGCCAAGTGCACGTGCCTTAGCAGGTAAATTCATATTCTTATTTGATGGCAATACACAACAATCCGCACTTTATAAACAAAATAGGCCTTCGTTAAAAGGGGCTAGCATGTTTGCCCATTATGATGAAAACCACCCCGAAGCTGCTTTTATGATTGTGAACAACCCTATACGCGACTTTTATAAAATTCAGCAACTTGTATTAAAAGGCTTCATGGTGCGTACCCGCGCAGATGCAAATTTAAATGCCACTAATTCGCAACGAACAATGCAGTTTAATGCTGCAAAAAATAGCGGCGCACAAGTAATTTCAACCGATTTTATACCCGGCTCGCCACAGCAGGCGCGCTTTAACTATGTGGTGCAATTTGACGGAGGTCATTTAGTGCGCACAAACCCTTTTATTAATAATCAACTTTAAATTAAAAACCAAGGAAGCATCATGTTGAACAAACCATCTCGTACGCTTTTAGCAACGGCTATAATGAGTTCATTAGGCGCGTCTAATTATGTGTATGCAGAACAATCTGCGCAAACAGAAGTGGAAGAAATTGTTGTACAGGGTTATCGCAACAGTTTGTTAAAAGCAAAAGATTTAAAACGAAATGCTGTGGGCGCACAAGATTCTATTGTGGCTGAAGATATTGCAGATTTTCCCGATCTAAATCTAGCAGACTCACTACAACGTGTACCTGGCATTGCCATAACTCGAGAGGGCGGCGAAGGCCGACAAATTTCGTTACGAGGCTTGGGTCCAAACTTTACACAAGTACAACTCAACGGTATGGAAGCTTTAGGTACATCGTCTTCAGCAATGGATAGCCGAGGTTCCGTAAGTCGCTCTCGCGCTTTTGATTTTAATATATTTGCGTCTGAGTTATTTCAACGCGTTGATGTGAAAAAATCATTTTCAGCCGAAATGGATGAAGGCGGCATAGGCGGCACTGTTGGGCTTCATACAGCTAAACCATTTGATTTTGATGGTTTTAATACTGCTCTATCAGGTCAACTTGGCGACAACTCACAAACCGATGATGTTAGCCCACGAGTTGCAGCGCTTATCTCAAATACATGGGATGATAAATTTGGTGCATTATTTTCAATTGCATACAGCAAACGTGATGTAAATGAGCAAGGTTACAATACTTATCGCTGGCGCAAAAAAAATGCATCAGGCTCAGATATATCTGAACTATCAGATGAATTACAAGATAAAATTAACAACGAAGAAGTGAGCTTTTCACGTGGTAGCCGCTATTCATTATTTGAAAACGAACAGGAACGTTTAGGGACGACCCTTGCTCTGCAATATCGCCCAAATAATAACCTTGAATTTAGTTTTGATGCTTTATATGGTGAACTGAATAATGATCGCAGTGAATTCCACTTGCAAAACCGAGGCTCAAGCTCAACAGCTCTTGGCTGTACAGGCCCTGCTTATAACAACGAGCAGGTATGCTCAAAGCTCACAGCACTTGAAATAAATGAAAATAACGACGCTATTTACTCAGTATACGAAGATGCCGCAATACACTCAGAAAGCCGCAGCCAATATGCAGACACTAAAATAAGTCAATTTGTACTAAAAAGTGACTGGCAAATTACAAACGATTTAAATATGACCGCTCTCGTGGGGCGCTCAGAAACCAAATTTAATACAGGCAGTGTTAAAGTTTATCTAGAAACATTTGGCGATGAAACAATTGATTACCGCCAAGATGCTTATTATGGTGAAAACACATACGGGTTTGAGCCTACAGACAGTAGTTTATTTCGTTATCACGAAATTGATATATCTGAAGAAGAAATAACTAATACATTCGACTCTATGAAATTAGATTTTAATTACACACTAAACAATGCTTCGAATATAAAGTTTGGTGTATCTAATAAAAAGTTTGAAAGTGAAAACGGTGAAAGTAAATCTGATAATATTAATCGCAGTGATTGGGAAGATGGCGTACTGGATGACACGGTAGATTCAAGCCTTACATTTACCAATACCGCACACAATAAACAACAATGGGTAAGTGTTGATGTACTAGGCACTCTAGCGAGTATGAATATCGACCCTAACTTAGATAACCCTGATTTTACCGATAACGTACAAGAAAAAACCTTTGGCGCTTATTTGCAGTACGAAGCTGAATGGGAACTAGGCTCAGGTTACTTAATGGGTAATGCGGGTGTGCGCCATTACGATACTACTACCAATGCTATAGGGTTAATAAATGGAGAAGTAGTTGACGTTGAAAATACCTATTCAGGGTTGCTACCCGCTATAAATTTAGTGTGGGATAGTAATAACAGTTTAGTGCTACGTGCAAGTTATGGCGAAAACCTCACCCGCCCTTCACTCGCTGCATTAGTGCCAACAGGTGTAGTACAAAATGATGCCACATCAACCAATGGCCTAAGTATCAGTTCAGGAAACCCAAACCTTAAACCATACGAGTCAGTTAATTTCGACTTTTCAGTTGAATATTACTTTGAAAATATAGGGTATGCAGCCGTAAGTTACTTCCATAAATCTATTGATAATTTCATTATCACCGAAACATATGACATTCCATACAGCCAGACTGGCTACCCAGTTAGTTTATTAGGCGACGTAGACGAAAACGGCAACCCACAAACAGCAAGTACTGTTTTTACCGTTATTCAACCACAAAATTTAGATGAAAGTGATATTAGTGGCTGGGAACTGGCCTTTCAACGAGATCTCGACTTTTTGCCAGCTCCGTTTAATAACTTAGGTGTTATTGCGAATTATACCTTTGCTGATGGTGAAGCGCTGTACCGTAATGTGGGTAACTCAGGTGTTGATCAATATAAATCGTTCCCAGGACTTTCAGAACACTCTGGTAACTTTACAGTATATTACGATTCTGACTCATGGGGCGCACGTGTTGCAGCCGCTTATAGAAGTGACTATATTGCAGCGGTACAAGCGGGTAACGGCGATGAAGACGAAAACGGTTTTCATGCCAGCACATACATAGATGCATCCGCCTTTTATCAGGTTAATGAAAAGCTAAAGCTCACTATAGAAGCCAGTAATTTGACTAATGAACGAGAAGAGCAATATTCAGACTCCAATGATCGTTTATACAATACGACGGTTAATGGCCGTACTGTTTATTTAGGTGCCAGTTATCGCTTCTAAATTATAAAAATGAGGCTCTATTTTTGTGTAGAGCCTCTAATTATTTTTTAGGGATTCATCAAAAAAGACGACTTATAAAAATGATCACTTAATTAAGCGAATTTATATAGAGCACTCGATGTAAATCACTATTTGTAAATCTACTTTCAACGGCTCTAACAAGAACGATTTAAAACTACTTTTAATTTATTTAGATGAACAGATTGAGTTACGTTATTTACCAGTCCCCTTATTTAAGAGTTATTAAATTAAAATCACATAAAATTTGATTGCCTAATTTCAGTTCTCCCCCCTTTAATCTCTAATGAAATTCTAAAGCGTCGCTGTTAATATTGCCTACATCCTAAACAATAAAGTAGTTCTGATGGCAGCTAGTTATTCTCTCGATGATTTACGTTACTTTTGCACCATAGTAAAACTTGGTAGCTTTAAAAAAGCATCAGCAAATCTTAATATGTCACTATCAACCTTAAGCCGCAGAATACGTTTATTAGAGCAAGCTCTTCAATTAACGCTACTCAATCGAGATGCTCATCGGGTAACACTTACGCATACTGGCGAATTATATTACGACCGCTACCGCAAGTTATTTGAGGAAGTAGAGTGTATTGAGCAAGCACTTTGTGATGAGAAAGACCAACCTAAAGGGAAAATTAGGATCTCAGCACCCATTTACATGGGTAAACACTTTTTAAGTGCTATTTTTTGTGAATTTTTACTGCAATATCCCGATATTCAATTAGATTTACGCTTTTCAAATAATCTTATTGATATTGAAAAAGAAGGGATTGATATCGCGTTTAGAGTAAGAAACCCAGCCATCGATAATTGGGTTATTAGAGAACTTAAGCTTACTCATAACCTGCTTTGTGCTCACCAAAATTATGCTCATCATCCCATCACTCATCCGGAGCAATTAGAAGAACACCCAAAAGTTACGTGCCTTGGGCTAGTCCCGTGGCAGTTAAAAAATCTGCAAACGAGCGAAGAATACAGCTTTAATCCAAACTCGCATGTCCGATTAGAAGTTGATGAAATTCAAATGATGAAACAAGCCGTTGAGTCTGGTGTAGGCATTAGCTACATTCCTGATTATATAGCATTGCCTCTTATTGAAGCCGGAAAGCTTAAACGTATTCTTCCTGACTGGCAAAGTGAAGGGCAGCCATTTTCTATGCTTTATCGCGACAGAAAACAAGTACCTTATCGGGTACGACTATTAATAGAGCATACATTGCAACACTTCAACGAAAAGTAGCAATGTATGCTTTTAAAAAGAAAGCTTTAAACGTTTAAAAACTAAGCCTAAGTACAATTACACCTAAAAATGCTGTTGCTAATCCTATCACTTCTTGGCGTGTAAAAGACTCTTTTAGGATGATGCGTGAGTACAATAAAATAATTAAAATGTTCATCCCTGAAATTGCCGAAACGAGCCCTGTATTACCAATTGCAAAAGCCGATATTATTGCCACCATACCTGCCACGTTTGTTAATCCAATCAGTAACCCGCATGAAAATGTTTTACTCGCAGACCAATACCCTTGAGAAGTGCCTTGCTCTGCTAGCATTTTTTTACGCTTTACTAACCAACTAACAGCAAAAAGAAAACTACCAAAACCAAACATAGACGTTAGCGTTGCAAACGTATCGGCCTCAAGAAGTGTTGATTGCTTACCCATTAAATCATTAAATGCAAAGGCAAGTGCAGCGAGTAATCCCCATTGCGCACCTTGTAGGTTGTTCAACGAAATATCGCTTGAATAACGAATGATATAAAGGCCACCAAAAATAATGAAAAAGCCAATTAATTGAATTGCTGTTAAGGTCTCCTGCCACAATAAAAAAGCAAATAAAAGGACAAACAAAGGCGTCAATCCTGATAAAATACTAATTAAAGACGCTTTACCAACCGAAAACCCCTTATGCAACAAACCATTAGCAGCAAAAGAGCCAAAACCTAACGCTAGCCCAACCGTAATGTCTGCCCAGCCATACCATGTATGTTCAAATACCACAGTACCTAGCGCACTAATAACAAATCCTACAAAAAATACACCGAATAATAATAAGTTACGGTTAATCTTTTTTTGCGACGTCCATTGGTACATTATCCCTCGAGCACCAAAAAAAACAGTTGCGAGTAATGCAAAAATTATCCACATACTAAAATGATTCCTTTAAAAACAACAATAGAGTATCTGTGCTGAGCGCTTTAACAACACGTGTTAAATTTGTAAGGCTAGTATATTTACTTTTTAAATTTTATAAATAAGCATTACTGGCAATATAGGTTTCATAAATGACATTTACATGAATGCAGGTAGGCAATTTTCGTAAAGGGCGTCATAGGCATAACTGCTCAGCTCCACTCTATAAATTATATAAGGTAATAAAATAGCTTTGAGCAGTTACTGAAGAGGCTAACTAGGTTGTTTAAATGGATTACGTGTATCTTGGTGATCCTCAAGATTACGCATTAAAATAGCGTGATCTAAGTTAATGCCGTTATCTAGCGGGATTTTTACAATGTGACCGGAGCCTTTAGCATCGCTAATACTTTCGCCTTTTTTGTTTTCCATATGTTCAAGCGTAAAAGTAAAGTTACCTTGTGGTGTCATAAGCTCTAAAGAGTGACCAGTACAAAATTTATTTTTAACGTCTATTTCAACTAATCCACTTTCGCAGCGCCCAAGTACTTCACCCACAAATTGCTGCTTAGTTGATACAGAGTGACCGTATTCATAGTTTTGATAATCTTGGTGGGCATGGCGTTTTAAAAAGCCTTCGGTATAACCACGATGCGCCAAGTTTTCTAATGTTTTAAATAAGCTAGTATCAAATGGTTTACCCACAGCGGCATCATCTATTGCTTTACGATAAACTTGTGCAGTGCGCGCCACATAATAAAATGACTTAGTACGCCCTTCTATTTTTAAACTATGTACACCCATTTTTGTTAACTGCTCTACGTATTGAACAGCGCGTAAATCTTTTGAGTTCATAATATACGTGCCGTGTTCATCCTCAAATGCAGGCATATACTCACCAGGGCGACCTTGTTCCTCTAGCATAAATACATCGTTGCTTGGTGCGCCTTCACCTAATGTAGGAATCACCTGCTTGGGGTCAATTTTATGCACCATTTCGCCGGTTTCGTTCTCAACACCAGGTTTTACATCGTAATCCCAACGACATGCATTAGTACACGTGCCTTGATTTGGATCGCGCTTATTTATGTAACCAGAGAGCAAACAACGCCCCGAATACGCCATACACAGTGCGCCATGTACAAATACTTCAAGTTCGGTGTCTGGGCAGAGTGTGCGTATTTCGGTTATTTCTTCGAGCGACAGCTCTCTTGATAAAATAACCCGTTCGATCCCCTGCTTTGCCCAAAATTGTACACTCGCGTAATTTACCGCATTCGCCTGTACTGATAAGTGAATGGGCATCGCAGGCCATTTTTCACGAACAAGCATAATTAAACCAGGGTCCGACATAATCAGCGCATCGGGCTGCATCGCAATAACTGGCTCTATATCACGTAAATACGATTTTACTTTCGCGTTATGCGGCGCAATATTAGACACCACATAAAACTTTTTATTTTGCGCATGCGCTTCACTAATACCAATTTGCAGCGTGTCTAAGTCAAATTCATTATTGCGCACACGCAAACTATAACGAGGCTGCCCCGCATAAACCGCATCTGCGCCATAAGCAAACGCGTAGCGCATGTTTTTTAAACTGCCTGCGGGGCATAATAATTCAGGAATAAAAGGCATTGAAGAAATAACGGGTAACATGTGCGCTCCATACATCGAACTGGGTTTAAACCAGTTGCATGAGTTTTACCAATTTGATTGAAAAATTAAGCATTAATCCAGTGAAATTGGTGTTATTGAAAAATACATAAACACAAGCGCAGCAGTATAAATATGGCTAATAATTTAAATTTGATCGAGATCATAAAACAGCAATCAAACTGGTTTTTAATAAAATTAGGATTTTTCACTTAAAACGCGTATAATTCGCGCCCGTTAATATTCACACTTTTACTTAAAATTATTGGAGCATAAAGATGGCTTTAGAGCGTACTTTCTCAATCGTAAAACCTGATGCAGTTGCTAAAAACCACATTGGCGCTATCTACAACCGTTTCGAAACTGCTGGCCTTAAAATCGTTGCAGCTAAAATGGTTCACCTTTCACAAGAGAAAGCTGAAGGTTTCTACGCAGAACATAGCGAACGTCCTTTCTTTGGCGCTTTAGTATCTTTCATGACATCTGGTCCAGTAATGGTTACAGTTCTTGAAGGCGAAAACGCTGTTCTTAAAAACCGTGAAATCATGGGTGCTACTAACCCTGCTGAAGCATTAGCTGGCACTTTACGTGCAGACTACGCTGATAGCATCGACGAAAACGCTGTTCACGGTTCTGATGCTGTTGAATCTGCTGCTCGCGAAATCGCGTACTTCTTCGCTGACGAAGAGCTTTGTTCACGTACTCGTTAATTCGAATTCGTTAACAAAATGAAAAGGGCTTTCGGGCCCTTTTTTAGTCATTACGCAAAGTATCCATAAATGCATTTTTTGATATTTTACTTAATGATTAAAGTGAGTGAATTGTGTACAATTCGTCCTCGTAAATTTTTATCTCCACCGTCACCGATTGAGGTTGTTTCATGACCGAGCAAAAAAAGATTAACTTATTAGATTTAAACCGAGATGCAATGCGCGAGCTATTTGCATCGTTCGGTGAAAAGCCGTTTCGTAGTGACCAGGTGATGAAATGGATTTATCATTTTGGCGTAGATAACTTCGACGAAATGACTAACGTAAATAAAAAGCTTAAAGAAAAGCTTAAAGCTGAGTGCGAAATTGTAGCGCCAGAAATAACAGTTCGCCAACAAGCAAGCGACGGTACTATTAAGTACGCGCTTATTCTTGAAGGCGGCCAAGAGGTAGAAGCCGTTTGGATCCCTGAAAAAGAGCGCGCTACGTTATGTGTATCATCACAAGTGGGTTGTGCGCTTGAATGTACTTTTTGTTCTACTGCTCAACAAGGCTTTAACCGTAACTTAAAAGTATCTGAAATTATTGGCCAAGTTTGGCGTGTAGCTAAAGATATAGGCCTTGATGGTCATAGCGAAAAGCGCCCAGTGACTAATGTTGTAATGATGGGTATGGGCGAGCCTTTACTTAATCTTAAAAACGTAGTGCCAGCAATGGAACTAATGATGGACGATTGGGGCTTTGGTTTATCTAAGCGCCGCGTAACATTAAGTACTTCAGGCGTTGTACCTGCTCTTGATTTACTAAAAGAAAAAATTGACGTAGCACTGGCTATATCTCTTCACGCACCCGATAACGCACTGCGTGATATTTTAGTGCCTGTTAATAAAAAGTACCCTATTGAAGAGTTTTTAGCGGCGTGTCGTCGTTATATCGACGGTTCAAAAGCTAATAAAGACGTAACTGTTGAATACGTTATGCTTAATGGCATTAACGACAGCACTGATCAAGCGCATGCATTAGTACAAACGTTAAAAGGCACACCGTCTAAGGTAAACCTTATTCCGTTTAACCCGTTCCCGGGTAACGAGTACACACGCTCAAGCAATAGCCGTATCGACCGCTTTTCAAAAGTACTACAAGCTGCAGGTGTAACCTGTATTGTGCGCCGTACTCGCGGTGATGATATTGACGCCGCTTGCGGTCAGTTAGTCGGTGACGTAGTTGACCGTACTAAACGTTTAGCTAAAAAGAAAATCCGCGACGATAACGCGATTGCCGTTAATATCCACCAAGCATAATCTGTAACAGCCTTATACGAATAAACCATATAAGGCTGTTAAGTTGTTTATTTTTAAATAAATGATGCAAGAGTAAAGCTTTTAGGTAAGATAGGCGACATGGACTAAAAATAAAGAGATAAGGTAATGCGATCTATACTTGCTATAACACTATCAACACTTGCCCTAAGTGGCTGTGTGAGCGAAAGTAGTTATAACGGCAGTAATAAACCCGTCGTCGAAAATAAAGTTAATAATACTGGCGCAGCACGAACACGAATTGCTTTAGCCCTACAGTATTTAAAAACGGGTAATAATTCTCAAGCCAAATACAATTTAGAACGTGCAGCAGCATTTGCTCCTGACCTACCTGAAGTACATTACTCTCTTGCTTATTACTACCAACAAGTGGGCGAAAACCCGCTAGCTGATAAAGCCTACCAAAAAGCACTTGAAATCAAGCCAGACGATCCTAACACCCTCAATAACTACGGTGTGTTTTTATGTGGTATTGATGAATACGATCGTGCAACTGATCAATTTTTAAAAGCCATTGAAGTACCAAGTTATATTCGCGTTGCCGAAAGCTACGAAAATTTAGCCCTGTGTGCTATTGAATTTGATGACTTTGAAAATGCAGAAAGCTACTTTCAACAGGCACTTAATCACAGCTCTCAGCGAACATCTACATTAATTAGCTTAGCCGCACTGTATTACGCAAAAAGTGACTTATACAAAGCCAGTGAACTTTTAAAACGCTATGAAAGTTCGGGCCGAGTATCTTCTCGCGCATTAATGCTTAGCTATCTTGTAAAAAACCAAATGGGCAGAATTGAAGAAGCTGAAAAAATTTCCAACACTATTTTGCAAACTTACTCTACCAGTAACGAAGCCTATGCGTTAAAAGAGAAAAGAACACGCTTTAATGAGTTTGAAATACTGCGAGAAAAATACCGTAAAGCGCAGTTAAAAGAACTAAAAAATGACGCAAGCGGCACACACGTTAGTTCAAAACCAAAAATAAAAGTTATTAGAAAGAAACGTTCGCCAGAGGACGGTTCAACAAGCTTGGTAACAAACAACGAGCAAAAAACAGATAAAAAGCTCGCAACAGCAAATAACCAAGATGTAAATCCAGTTATAGCAAGAGAAGAGCAAGCTCAAGCATTGCCAAATACGCTCAGTACGCAAGCCGACGAAGCAACCGTAATAGCAAAACAAGTAACAACCCAAAAAGAAGAAGCTCCTAAAGTCGTCGCGCCAAGCAACCCTACCGATACATCGGCTGTTATGCTTGCACTTACTACTGAGCACGACTCTGCAGATTCTATAGTAGCAGCGCCTGCAAAAGCGCAACCCGTTTTAGAACCTAAAAAAGAAGTTATAGCAACAAAACAACCGGCTAAAGCCGATGACGAGGTAACAATAATCTCGTTTGGCGCACCTAAAACAGGCCAGTTTAATTCGCAGCAAACTAGTAACTACAGTAATTCTGCACCTGCAGTTACAAATCAAAAAAACAGTAGCGACGTGGTATTCTACGAAGCGACTAAAAACACAACCGTTTTTGAAAACAGCAACTATCAAAATAATGCTGATATTGAATTTAAAAGCTACGAAGCAGTGCAAAAAACTGAGCTTCCAATGCTTAATCCAAAAGTATCGCCTTTACGCGTGCCATTTCATGTAATTGCTGTTGGCGAAAACCTATTTAGCATTTCGGTGCGATACAATGTTAAACTACAAAAACTCCTGCAATGGAATGGTTTAAAAGAGTCGGATCGGGTAATGAATGGAAGTAAAATATACCTAAACGATCCTAATATTTATTACGAAATTAAAGCTGGTGATTCCCTTTACGATATAGCTACCCAGCGGCATGTATTAATTGATGAATTAATGCGATGGAATAAATTAAGTCCTGATATAGCATTAAAACCAGGGCACAGACTTTTACTAGTGGATCCAGACTCATACACATTATGAATGAAGAAAATACGCAAACACAGAGCGAACAGCCAACTGTAGGCCAAATACTAAAAAATCATAGAGAGCAAGCAAACGTTAGCATCGCAACTATCGCTGCACCGTTAAAGCTATCTGAACTTCAAATTAAACGCCTTGAAAATGATGAATTTGCGTTACTAGGCCCTATAACTTTTGTTAAAGGCTATATAAAAAATTATTGCCGCGAATTAAAAGTCGATAGCGCACCTATATTAGCAATGATGCCGGCTCCACCAGAGCCGACCAAGCCCGCTAATATGCAAAGCTTTTCGCGCCGAACAGAAAAAGAAGCAAGCGACAGCCGTTTAATGTTTTTTAGTTATTTAATTTTAGCGATTGTTATTGGCTCATCTGCTTTATGGTTTTGGCAAAACGCCACCCCCATTGAAGAGCAAACCAGTAAAATAAACGTTGCCAACTCAATAATGAGTGAACGACAAGCAGCTCAACCCAGTATTTTACAGCAACAGCAACAGCAACAAGCCGAAATTAACGACGAATCACTATTAGAATCAAAAGATACGCTTGAAACATCAACAAGCTCAGAAGCCGTTACAGAAACGGCTCCTATTACATCTAACAACGAAAGCCAAGAAAATGCTAGCAGTACAATTGTTATGAACTTTAACGGCGAAAGTTGGGTTGAAATTTACGATGGCGAAGGCGAAAAAATAGCATTCGGCGTTAAAAAAGCAGGCTACATTATGACCGTAAGCGGAACGCCTCCTTTTTCAGTTGTGCTTGGTAAGCATGACGCTGTAGACATTACTTTAAACGGCGAACCTGTAGATGTTTCTGCATTTCCTAAAAACCGTTTAGCCAAATTTACATTACCACTAGCAGAGTAGTCGCTATGTTTTCAGAATCCCCAATTAAACGCAGAAAATCCACCCGTATCAATGTAGGTAACGTCCCTATTGGTGACGGCGCCCCTATTGCTGTGCAATCAATGACCAACACCGACACCATGGATGTTGATGCAACCGTTGCACAAATTCAGGCAATACAAGATGCCGGTGCCGACATAGTGCGTGTATCAGTACCGACTATGGACGCAGCTGAAGCGTTTAAAAGTATTAAAGAACAAGTGACTATTCCGCTAGTAGCCGATATTCACTTTGATTACCGTATAGCCTTAAAAGTGGCAAAGTACGGCGTAGATTGTCTGCGCATAAACCCAGGTAATATAGGTAGCGAAGAGCGTATAAGAGCTGTGGTCGATTCTGCTCGCGAGCATAACATACCTATTCGTATTGGTGTAAATGGCGGCTCACTTGAGCGCGACTTACAAGAAAAATATGGCGAGCCTACACCTGAAGCCTTATTAGAATCAGCAATGCGCCATGTAGATATATTACGCCGCCTTGATTTTGACCAATTTAAAATATCGGTAAAAGCATCAGACGTATTTTTAGCGGTAGGCGCCTATCGCTTACTCGCTAAAGAAATAGACCAACCACTGCATTTGGGTATTACCGAAGCGGGCGGCATGCGATCTGGCTCGGTTAAATCAGCCGTAGGTTTAGGTATGCTACTTGCCGAAGGTATTGGCGATACACTGCGAGTGTCGCTTGCAGCTGACCCTGTTCAAGAAATTAAAGTAGGTTTTGATATTTTAAAATCGCTGCGCATACGTTCGCGCGGTATTAACTTTATTGCCTGCCCAAGCTGTTCTCGTCAAGAGTTTGATGTAGTAAGCACCATGAACCAGCTAGAAGAGCGCCTTGAAGATATTATTGAGCCTGTATCGGTTTCGGTAATTGGTTGTGTTGTAAACGGCCCAGGTGAAGCCCTTGTGAGTGATATTGGCCTTGCCGGTGCAAACCGTCGCTCTGGCTTATATATTAATGGCGAACGCCAAAAAGCGCGCATTGATAACAACAACATTGTTGACCAGCTTGAAGGCTACGTGCGCGACTTCATTGCTCAAAAAGAGCAGCAAACACCTATCGATATTAAAATAGTCGAATAAATACCGTATAAAGCGCCAAACAGCGGTGTTTGGCGTTTACCTTTATGACCAGAACGCTATAATAGCGGGTCAATTTTTAGCATTCTTGTTGTGTAAGCATTTTTTATTACACATAAACAGCATTTAGGATTTATCAGTGGCAAAACAAATTCAGGCAGTTCGCGGTATGAACGATTGTCTGCCGGGCGATACACAAGTTTGGCAGAAAGTAGAAAGCATTTTACGCGAGACAGTAGCATCGTTCGGTTATCAAGAAATTCGTTTTCCTATTGTAGAATCAACCGACTTATTTAAACGCTCTATTGGTGAAGTTACCGATATAGTAGAAAAAGAAATGTACACCTTTGCCGATCGCAATGGCGACTTATTAACACTTCGCCCAGAAGGCACCGCAGTATGCGTACGTGCTGGCAATCAAAATGGCTTACTATATAACCAAGAACAACGCCTTTGGTACATGGGTCCAATGTTTCGTCACGAACGACCTCAAAAAGGTCGTTACCGTCAGTTTCACCAATTTGGTTTAGAAACATTTGGTATTGCCACAGCCGACATAGACGCAGAAGTTATTTTATTAACAGCGCAACTATGGGAAGCCTTTGGTATTACTGACCACGTTCGTTTAGAGTTAAATTCTTTAGGGTCTAACGAAGCGCGTGCAGATTACCGTGATGCGTTAGTAGCCTACCTTGAGCAACACATTGATGTGCTTGATGAAGACTCAAAACGGCGTATGTATTCAAACCCATTACGCGTACTTGATAGCAAAAACCCAGACGTACAAGCAATTTTAACTGATGCGCCTAAACTATCTGAAAACTTAGACGCTGAATCAAAAGAACATTTTGAAAATTTATGTGAACGTTTAGACGCTGCTGGCGTCTCATATACGGTTAATGAAAAGTTAGTACGTGGTTTAGACTACTACAATCGCACCGTATTTGAATGGGTAACCGACAGCTTAGGCGCACAAGGCACTGTATGTGCTGGCGGTCGTTACGACGGCTTAGTTGAACAGCTTGGCGGCAAAGCAACCCCAGCAGTTGGTTTTGCAATGGGTCTAGAGCGCTTAGTGTTATTACTACAAGCGCTTGAGTGTGTAGGTGACATTCGTCGTAATGCTGATGTATATTTAGCAGCAATGGGCGACAAAGCAAGCATTCAAGCTCCTGCAATTGCAGCGCAACTACGTAAAGACGTACCAGGTTTACGCGTTATGGTGCATGCGGGCGGCGGCAACTTTAAAAAACAATTAAAACGTGCTGATAAAAGCGATGCACTTGTTGCAGTGATTATTGGTGAAGATGAATTAGAAAAAGGCGTTGTGACCATCAAGTATTTACGCGAGCGTAAAGAACAAGTCACATTAGAATTAGAACAAGCTAAAGCGCTATTAGCTGAGCTTATTAACGGCTAAGCGAACATTAGAGGTAAGAATGGATATTTATTCAACAGAAGAACAACAAGCAGAAGCCATTAAACGCTTTTTCCGTGAAAACGGCATTTCACTTGCACTAGGCATACTTGTTGGCCTTGGTGGCTTATATGGCTGGAAAGCATATAACCAAAACCAAATTACTACCGCTGAAAAAGCATCAGATTCATATACAGCGCTTGTTGAAAGTGATGATGTATTATCTTCAGCTGATGCGTTTATTAGCGAAAATAAAGATACAAACTACGCAACACTTGCTGCATTTGTTGCTGCAAAAGACGCTGTAGAAGCAAAAAAATTAGACGTAGCAAGCGAAAAGCTAAGCTGGATAGTGTCTAATACTGAAAATACAGAATTAAAAGCAATTGCGATTACACGTTTAGCGCGAATTCAAATTGCACAAACTAACTATGACGACGCATTAACTACATTAAATGCACCATTACCTGAAGCATTCAATGCAAACGTTGCCGAGCTTAAAGGCGACATTTACACACAGCAAGGTAACAAAGATCAAGCACGTACTGCATACCAAGCAGCAATAGATGCGGGTGGATTAACAAGTAACCCACTATTACAAATTAAGTTAGATGACCTAGCAGTAACTAGCCCAGCGGCATAAGGTTTTAGGCATGAAAAAATTTACAACAGCAGCCCTTGCCCTATGTATGGCAACACTGATGGGTTGTTCATCAAGTGATGATGAAGATGAACTAGTACTTCCTGAAATTGTAAACCAATTTGAAACTGACGTTGTTTGGCAAGAATCTGTAGGTGATGGCGTAGAGCATTACTTTTCTCGTTTAACACCAGCTGTTTACAAAGATACTGTATATGTTGCTAGCCGCGAAGGCCAAGTAGAAGCGCTTTCGCTTACTAACGGCGATACCAAGTGGGAAACCGATGTACGCCAAGATTTATCGTTTTGGCCATGGGCTGACAACGGTAATGCAAAATTATCAGGTGGTATTTTGCAAGCCTATGGTAAAATTTATATAGGTTCTGAACACGGCTTTATTATTGCTCTTGATCGCGAAACCGGTGAAGAAGTTTGGCGTAAGAATGTACCAGGCGAATCACTGTCTAAACCGACAGCAGGCGATGGCTTAATATTTGTAAATTTAGGCTCTGGTAAATTGTTAGCCCTTCACCCAGATACGGGCGAAGAGCGTTGGAGTTTTGAACAAGAAGTTCCACCACTAACATTACGCGGACAAAGCTCGCCAACTGTTGCTAACGGTGGTGTATTAGTAGGCCTTGAAACAGGCAAGCTAAGCGTTTTAATTTCAGACAGTGGTTACTCAGCATGGAGCGCAGAAATTGCGGTTGCTAAAGGCGCATCAGAATTTGAACGCCTAGTTGACGTAGACACTCAACCACTTATTAGCGGTCCATACGCTTACGCTATAGCTTACAACGGCAACTTAGCTGCTGTAGATATTCGCTCTGGCAACGTAGTGTGGAAACGTGAGTACAGCAGCTACCGCGAAATTGCGATGGATGCACAAACAATTTATTTAGTAGATAGCGATGGTGTTATTTACGCATTAGATAAAAATTCAGGTATTGAACGTTGGAGCCAACCCGCTCTACGTGGTTGGTACCTAACAGGCCCTGCAGTTGCAGGTAGCCACTTAGCTTTAGGCGACCAAGAAGGTAACCTACATTGGCTAAATAAAGAAACTGGCGAGCTAGTATCTCGAAAAGACTTTGACAGCTCAGGCTTTTTTGTTGAGCCAGTTGTTGCCGACGATAAGCTAATTTTATACACCCGTGATGGTGAAGTTAGTATGGTAAAAATACCAAACTAACTGACTGCTATTAGTATAACCTGCTAATAGTTAATTGTTTTTTGTAAGGCTTCGCACTGCGAAGCCTTTTGTTGTTTTTTAAAGAGGTAGTTTATGCTTCCCGTGATCGCTCTAGTTGGGCGACCCAATGTGGGCAAGTCCACATTATTTAACCGTTTAACACGTACTCGTGATGCACTCGTAGCCGATTTTCCAGGTTTAACACGAGATAGAAAATATGGCCAAGCTAGTTACGATGGCTATGAATTTATCGTGGTAGACACGGGCGGTATTGATGGCTCAGAAGAAGGCATCGAAATCGAAATGGCAGATCAATCTCTGCTAGCCATTGAAGAAGCCGACATTGTTCTGTTTTTAGTAGATGCTCGTGTAGGTATGACCGTAGCTGACCAAGCCATTGCTAATCACTTGCGTAAACAAGAGAAAAAGTGCTTTGTTGTTGCCAATAAAACCGACGGCATTGATGCAGATTCAAACTGTGCTGAATTTTACCAATTATCATTAGGTGAAATACATCACATTGCAGCTGCACATGGCCGTGGTATTACCCTATTACTTGAACAAACACTTCAGCCGCTTATTGCTGAACTAGCTGCTCAAGATGAAGAAGTAACAGGTGATGACGAAGAATTAATCGACCTTTACGAAGAAGGCGAAGGTGATGATACCGATCATCAAGCGTTTGCAGACAAACCTGTAAAGCTTGCTATTATTGGTCGCCCTAACGTTGGTAAGTCAACACTTACAAACCGTATATTGGGTGAAGATCGTGTAATTGTATATGATATGCCAGGTACAACGCGCGATTCTATTTATATTCCAATGACGCGTAACGACAAAGAGTATGTGTTAATTGACACAGCCGGTGTTCGTAAGCGTAAAAAAGTAAGTGACGTAGTTGAAAAGTTCTCAGTAATTAAAACATTACAAGCAATCGAAGATTGTAACGTGGTTTTACTTGTTGTGGATGCGCGCGATGGTATTTCTGATCAAGACTTAAGCTTATTAGGTTTTGCGCTTAACTCAGGTCGTTCGCTGGTTATTGCCGTTAATAAATGGGATGGCCTTGACGACTACGTAAAAGATCGTATTAAAACAGAGCTTGATCGCCGTTTAGGCTTTATTGACTTTGCACGCTTACACTTTATATCTGCACTTCACGGTACAGGTGTTGGTCATTTATTTGAATCGGTTGATGAAGCGTACGAGTCAGCAACTAAGCGTATTAGCACCGCAATGCTTCGCCGTATTATGGATATGGCTCAAGCCGATCACCAACCGCCACTTGTTCGTGGTCGTCGTGTTAAGCTTAAATATGCGCATGCCGGTGGTTATAACCCGCCACGTATTGTAATTCATGGTAACCAAGTTCACGATTTACCAGATAGCTACAAACGCTACCTGATGAACTACTACCGTAAAGCACTTAAAATTATGGGCACCCCAATCAAAATTGAATTTAGAGAAGGTGATAACCCATTTGCAGGGCGTACTAATAAAGTAACGCTTTCGCAAAAACGTAAAATACGTGCATTTGCAAAAGAAAACCGTAATAAATAAACTGCATAAGCGTTAATTTATTACAAAAAAACGGCGTACTTTTTAGTACGCCGTTTTTTATTACTGAAAATTAAGTAATGCTAATTGCACCAGCCGTTCAACTGTCGTGTCTTGAACATTTTTAGGCGCTCTGGGGTAATACTTTGATTTTGGCGGCTTAATAGTTATAAACCCATGATTGGTTGCCATTTCGTGGGCTAACAGCTTTCGCTCTCGGGGGGTTAAATGGTTTTCGTGTATTTTTGCCAGCTCGCCGCTATCAAGCCATATGCCTGCACAACCTGGGCATTCGTCTATTTCAACCACTTTGAGCGGCGAAAAATACCGGCGCATCATCACAATATCTAGGGTCTGTTGATCTTTCAAGGTTAAATTTGCAGCAGCCTGTTTGGTATTTAGGCAAGGCAGAGCCTATTTAGTGTGGTTATTCCCCATAAATAGGCGATAACGTAGCATTAATGCCAAACAGGCGCTACCCAAAGGGCTGACGAATCCCCAAAACGTGACAGGCACAGCAATTTATGATCTTATGTAAATCACCACAACCCACATAAGTCACAACTGCTATGCCTGAGACATCAGTTTGCCATAAGTACTTTA
>NZ_JACJEC010000031.1:0-27006 GCF_014163875.1 Pseudoalteromonas sp. SR43-3
TTTATATTGTTAAAGAACGTTTTGAGTCGCTTTAGCGTCTCAAGGGATGCGAATAATACACCCTTTATTTTTCGAGTCAATACTTTGTTTTAAATTTTCTTTTGGAAGATTTAAAACCGAAGTTTATTTAACTCTGTGAGTAGTTCGTGCCTTGCTATGCTTCGGCGTTTCCCGTCTCAGTGGGGTCGCATTATAGGGAGATCCAAAAACAGATCAACCCTTTTTTTAGATCTTTTTACTGTTCGAACAAAAATAGAACAAAACCACGTAAAACCACATGAAAACCCCTCTAAGATGATGCTTTTTTATGCTCTTATTTATTATTTAATACAAATATCATTGCTATGTTTGATTTAGGCGTTAAGATAGCAAGTTCACAATGTTAAATTAATGTTTATTTCCTGTTTATTGGTAGATCTAAAATGAAATTACCCGATCAAAAATCTTTTATCTTCTCTGTTATTCTTGCTGTAGTTGGTTTTGTTGTTGTTGAGTTTGCTTTAGGCGGCTTAGCTTTAAACCCTGCATTACTATTTGGTGCTGGTTTATTAATAGGTGCGATTGCTATTGCTGCAATATCATCTGATGTGACTGAAGAAGCTGAAGTTAAAACAAAAACGCTTTATGTTGGTAACCTTCCTTATCGTGCAAACGAAGGTGTGGTTCGTGCATTATTTGAAGAACAAGGCAAAGTATTCAATGTTCGTTTATTAAAGGATAAGAATACTGGCAAACGTCGTGGCTTTGGTTTTGTTGAAATGGCGCAAGCTGATGCAGACAATGCAATTGCTAACTTGAACGATAGCGAGTTCCAACAACGTACTTTAAAGGTACGTGAAGCAAAACAAAAACAAGAAGATGATTCTAATGCTCTACGTACTGAGACGGATCAGTCAGTGTAACTAGCTTTACCGCTAGCTTATTGCTAAACACATCAGCCGTTGCATAATATTGCAGCGGCTTTTTTATGTCTGTTTGTTTATCCAAACATAAGTTAAGTTGGTTAAGTAGGAAGTTGACTCTATTTGCTATCGCTACACCTGAATCAAGTAATTTTACATTCCCTTCAAAGTACTGACTAATCGGCCCTGCTAATATCGGAAAGTGCGTACACCCTAGTACAAGTACATCTATAGTTTTATCTATATGTAGTTCATCAAGTACATGATACAACTTATGTGTATCTAAAGAGCCTGTAAAAAAGCATTCCTCAGCTAACGTTACTAATTCAACACTGCTATATAGATTAACGATTACATTACGTGCATGCTCAGTAATTAATGTTTTAGTGTATGAACTGGCGACCGTTGCCGGTGTGGCTAATAAGCCAATATGATTTGAACGTGTTAACTCTGCTGCAGGTTTTATTGCTGGCACAACACCTACTATAGGAATATCCGTAATTTGGCGAACAGCGCTGAGTGCAGATGTAGAAGCTGTATTACACGCTATTACAATTAAATCGACGTTAAGCGTGTTGGCTTTGATGAAATGAATAAGTGAACATAATCGGTTAATTATAGTTTGTTGGGATTGAGCACCATAAGGTAGTAATGCATTATCCATAAAATAGCTGTACTGAGCATTGGGGATACTTTGCTTGATATGTTCAAGTACAGTAGTTCCACCAATACCTGAATCAAAGACCATTATATGCGCTGACAAACTACCGTTCCTACTTTACTTTAAGATCGGCAGTTTGCCATGAGGTTTTTATAAAAGAAAGTAGTTTAACTTTGCGTGGCTTCTAAATCAGTAAGCCTGTCGGCTGCTGAATTTAACTGATTAAGGTTTTCGAACATAGACTTTGTATAATCTACTAACTTATCTATTTGTTCCTGATCTTGATTTAACCATTGGAGAATGCCAGCTAGCTGATTTTGTAATCCAAGCTCACCCGCTTTTTCAAAAGCATTTTTAAGGTCGTCATTAAAAGGGGCTAAACCCTCTGCTACTTGTTTTTCTGGTGCTGGTTTATATTCTTCATAGCTTTTAACTGTTGCTATTGTTTTTGTTTGGCGTAAATCCATAGAAAAAGCCACCAGCTGATCGCTGTCTAAACTCAGCTCTTGCGCTTGTTCAAATGCTTCATCTAAATCACCACCAAAAAAGGTTTTACTTAAATCTTGTAAGTCTTCCATCATCGCATTAATAGCTTCTTGCTCTTGCTCGTTTAAGTCACCATTTACCGACATCGAAAATGATACCTGTCGAGATTGCGATGATGAGCTTGCAAACGACTCACTATTACTATTTTGCTGATAGCCACTTGCCGATTGAGATTCAAATGCATCAGCAAAGCTAATACTTACCTCATCGCCTTCTGCTGTAGTAAATTTATACTCTGCATTACTCGTCATACTGACGTATTGGGCCTGGCTTATATTTACGCTGGCAGGTTGTGGGTTAAATAACGACTCTTCAAACTTATCCAGCCCATTGTAAATTCCCTCTTTGGACTTATTAATGCCCTCTTCCATGTCATCATTAAATACGCCTGTACCTTTGAGTTCATCAACAGCGTCATCAATCCCTATTTGGACTCCTTTGCGCGCATCGCCTAGCATATCTTTGAGCTTTTCGTCATCAGCGCCGTTAGCTTTTGCTTTATTTACAGCACTACTTACAAAATCGAGTACGTTTTTTACTATTTCATCAAAATCAAATAGTGGTTTATCTGCTTTTTTTTCTGCGATAGGTAATCCAAGCTGCTCAGCCATTTTATCGCCAAGCACCTTTGCGGCCAACTCTCGGCCTCGTTGTTGATAGCTATCTTGAGGAGACGTAATTGTAGGTTGCTGTATATCAGCTTTATTATTGAATTTATTGATGTTGTTGTTTGGCGTAAAGCCATAATTACCTATTTTCATGATTCGTCTCCTAAGCGTGCGTAGTTTATTATCGGCTATAACAACAAAAACTAAAGTACAATGTTCAATAAAACAGCATAAATGCTAGCCAAAACTAGACAAATACGCAGCGCTCCCTACAATAGCGCCGATAAACAGATCTTAGATAAGGTAGTAGCGTTAATGGCAGTTATTAAAATAGATACCACACAGTACCAAGCGCAGTTAAGTGAAAAAGAGCAGCGAATTAGTACGCAGTTTCAACGTTTTGGTGTGGAGCAATTAGAAGTATTTAGCTCAGAGCCAACTAACTACCGCCAACGTGCTGAATTTAGAGTATGGCACGACGGTGATGATCTGTTTCACATTATGTTTGATCAACAAACAAAAGAAAAAATCCGTGTTGATACATTTGACCCAGCAGCGCCTCTAGTAGGTGAAATAATGCAGGTGATGATTGAAAATCTTAAGCCTTGTGAAATATTACGCCGTAAGTTATTTCAAATCGATTACCTATCAACGCTAAGCGGTGAAATTTTAGTAAGCTTGCTTTATCACAAACCACTGGATGATGAATGGTTAAGTGAAATTAAAGCACTGAAAGAAAAGCTTAGCAGTAAATACAAAATTGACTTTATAGGTCGTGCTCGCAAACAAAAAGAAGTACTAGGTGATGACTTTGTAACTGAACGTTTAACAGTTAATGGGCAAGAGCTTATTTATCAACAAGTAGAAAATAGCTTTACTCAGCCTAATGCAAAAGTAAATATTAATATGCTGGAGTGGGCACAAGATTTATGTAAACCACTTAAAAATGATTTACTAGAATTGTATTGTGGTAACGGTAACTTTTCAATTGCATTAGCGGGCTGTTTTAATAAAGTATTAGCGACGGAAATATCAAAATCATCTGTTCACTCTGCTCAATACAACATTGCTAAAAACAACGTAGAGAACTTAGATATTATTCGTATGTCGAGTGAAGAGTTTACTCAAGCAATGAATGGCGAGCGTACTTTCTCTCGTTTAGATGGTATTGATTTAAAAAGCTATGACTGCCAAACCATATTAGTTGATCCACCACGCGCGGGCATGGATGAATTAACGTGTGACTTAGTGGCTAACTACGAAAGCATAATTTATATATCCTGCAATCCTGAAACTCTTGAGCGTGACCTTGATCACTTAACACGTACGCATAACGTTAAGCGCTTTGCTATATTTGATCAGTTCCCTTATACGCATCACATTGAGTCGGGCGTTTTCTTACAGCGCAAATAACCAGCCAAAATTAAAGTGCCAGTACTTTTATAAGTGCTGGTATTTGCTCTTCACTAAATACTTGAATACCATTTTTTATTAATAATGCTGTAGTTAAGCCTAGCCCTTCGATTTTTACTCCGTGATGCTTTCCATCATATATTGTATTTCGTCCGCAAGAAGGGCTCGATTCTTTAAGTAGAGCAAAACGAACTTGATTCTTTTTACAGAGTTCTAGCGCTATATTAGCTCCAGTTTGAAACTGTTCTGTTACATCTTCTCCTAAATTAGTAACTACACTCCCCTGTATTATTTCAGCAGGAGCTCTAGGAGTAGGAAGCCCACCAGCGACCTCAGGACAAAACACAATTAATCTATTTTGTTTTTGCCACAAATTAAGCTGTGGATGCAAAATTGCGTGTCCTCTGCCATCGTAGCGAACAGGCTGCCCTAGCAAACAACTCGATACTAATATTTTTTCCATCGCTATATCCTTATAAAGCAAAAAAGCTCCTTAAGGAGCTTTTTTTGTTTTAGCTAAACTTACTTGTTAGCTAAGTAATTTATTAATTTGCTAATGTCTTCAGGTTTAGTAATACCCGACTCACGACCTAGGTTTAATTTGTACTTACCATTTACAATAAAGGTAGGTACGCCACGTAGTGCACCTTTTTCTTTAAAGTAGTCTTGATCGCGTTTCATTTTAGAGCTCAGCGTACGTACCGAGAAGCTTTTAAACAGCTTATCAAACTTATCACCATCAACGCCCTGCGCTACAAATATATCTTTTACATCTGCAAGCTCATTAAATTTAGCGCGCTTTGTATGGATATGATTAAAGATTGCAGAAATAATCTGATCTTTTTGTGGAAGCACTTCAGCTGTCGCCAGTGCTTGGCTCATCATCTGTTGGTTTTCTGGTTCACGTACACCTACAAAATCAACATGGCTCTTTTTAAATTTAACGTTTTTATCAAGCTTAGGCTTAAACTCACCAATTAGTGCTTCCATGTTATTACATGCAGGGCAGTAAAATGAGAAGAACTCTTTAACCTCTGGCTTTTTAGTTGCACGCTCAGAAACTACGTCGTAATGCACGCCTTCTTCATACGTTGCTGCAAAGCTTGTTGCTGCCATAGGAAGTAATATTGCAAGCAAACCTGCTTTAACTAATTTAATCATTATTATACTCCGAAATTTATAGTGCTAATAAAAACGCTACTAACTCATCAAGTTCTTTTTGATTTTTGATGGTGTTGAGGTTTATTTTATATTTATCGTTAACAATAAAAGTAGGTACACCTGTAAGTGCGCCTAATTTTGAATATTTATTCTGTTTGTTTTGCATTGCTTGCTCAGCTGAAATAACAGGCATGCTTGCAATCTCTTGATCAAATGTTGCGCTATCAATACCATTTACTTCAAGTAATTTTTTAACGTCTTTCATTTCAGTTAATGGTGCACGTTGAACATGGATACTTTTAAAAATTTGATCGCTAATACTTTGCGCCTGACCATGCTGCTTAGCAATTAAGTAGGCAAAGCTTAAATTACTTTGTGCTTGTGGTGACACGCCACCTAAAAAGTTAACGTGGTTTTTAATAAACTCAGCGCCTTCTGGCAAGCCTTTTTCAATTGCTTTTGCTACTGGTTCAAACTTAAAGCAATGTGGACAGTAAAATGAGAAAAACTCGGTTACTTGCGGTGACTTGCTTTTGTCTACATCTATAACAGTGTATTGATTATCAACTTCAAACTGTGCAGCAAGTGCTGCAAATGGTAAACATAAAAGTAATAAACTCAGTTTTAATTTTTTAAGCATTTGTATCTCGTTGTACTTGTCTTTAAATAAAATATTACGGCAATAACTTTAACGGTGCTTCTTGCAATGCTGCAAGTTGCTCTTTCAGTGCTAAAATTTGTTGCTCCCAGTATTTGTCATCAGCAAACCATGTAAAGTTCCGCACAAAAGCAGGATCACTCCATCGTTTAGCTACCCATCCCATATAATGAATAATACGCATTGCTCGCAGCGGTTCAATTAATTTGAGTTGAGAGTGATCAAAATCACAAAACTCTTCATACGCATTTACAAGGGTGTCTAACTGTAACAGTTGCGTCGCTCTATCGCCACTGAGCATCATCCATAAATCTTGGATTGCAGGACCTTGGCGGCTGTCATCTAAATCAACAAACATTAGCGCATCACCTGCCCATAAAATATTACCAACGTGGCAGTCACCATGTAAGCGAATACTTTGCACATCTTTATACTGTTTTTGCGCCTGCTCTATCACTAAATCTAAAATAGTATAAAAGGCAGTATTTATTCCCATGGGCACTAAGTTACTTTTTTGAAGATGAACTTTGGCTGTATGCAAATACTCCTCGCAGGTAACTGTTGGCCTGTAAGTAAAAGGTTTTGTTTTAGCTACTTGGTGCATACGGCCAATCAATCGCCCCATTACATCAAGCTGATCTAAATTATCAACCTCAAATAAACGCCCGCCTACACTTGGAAACAACACAAACAAATACCCTTCGTGTTCAAATAAGCTTTGTCCATTATATAAAATAGGGGCAACAACGGGTACTTCTGCATCCGCTAGTTCAAATGCAAAGTCATGCTCTTCTTGAATTTGCTCTTTACTCCAGCGCTCTGGGCGATAAAACTTCACTACGTAACGCAGGCCATCATCCGCTTTAAATTGGTACACTCTGTTCTCATAGCTATTGAGCGCTAATAAACCAGATTCGGCGTACACACCTACGCTTTCTATTGCATCGAGTATTAGATCAGGTGTTAAGTCAATAAAACTAAATTTACTCATACTCTTCTTATATAAAATAAAAGCGGGTTATATACCCGCTTTTGTTAATTGCTATATCAACTTACCTAATTAAGGTAAGTTGCGATTATCGCGCTTTAAAAAAGTTACTCGACTGCGATATTGTCTCATCCGGCTCATCTACCGGTGAAAGCACAAAGTTAAACTCAGTCATCGGCGCCTTCAAATCATAAGGGTCCATTACAAGTGACAATGGTACGTTATGAGATTCCCCTGCCTGCACAGTAAATGACTGCTTACCAATATACTTAAAGTTATCTAACCCTTGTACTTTAATATTAAAGGTTTGCTCGTACTGCGCTTTATTAATTACCTTTAATGTATAGGTGTTCTCTACTAAACCATCAAAATCGACACGATATAATTGGTTTCGGTCACGAATAATATCAAAGTCCATTGTTTTACGCAGTGCTATATTAGCGACAAGCGCTCCCGTAAGCACAACAAGTATGACCGTGTAACCAATAATTTTAGCTCGCAGTGGATTCGTTTTATTTTCTGGGGTTTCGAGATTTCGCTCTGTCGTATATGAAATAAGCCCACGCGGGTATTCCATTTTATCCATTACGCCATCACACGCATCAATACATGCACCACAGTTGATACACTCAGCTTGTAGCCCATTTCTAATATCAATACCTGTTGGGCATACTTGAACGCACAAGTTACAGTCTATACAGTCGCCTAACTCTAAATCTTTATGGTCTACTTTACGTGAACGAGGACCACGGCTTTCACCTCGGCTTTCGTCGTACGTTACGGTGTATGTGTCTTTATCAAACATAGCTGATTGAAAACGGGAGTAAGGACAGATGTGTAAACACATAATTTCTCGCATCCAACCGGCATTACCATAGGTACACGCAGCAAAGAAAATAATACTGACTAGTGCATAACCGCCTACATCAAACGTTACAAAGTCAGGGAGTAACTCCCTTATTGGCGTAAAATAACCCACAAAAGAAATAGCGGTATACAACGAAAACAATACCCAACTAGTATGCTTTGCCGTCTTACGCCAAAACTTATCAAAATTCATGGGTCGTTGATCGAGTTTTTTACGTTGATTAGCCGTGCCTTCAAGCTTTTCTTCGAACCAAATAAAAATAAAAGTCCAAACAGTTTGCGGACATGTATAGCCACACCACACCCGTCCATAGAAGGTGGTCACTAAAAACAACGCAAATGCTGCCAACATAAAGATAAACGCTAATATAGTAAAATCTTGAGGCCATAGCGTTAAACCAAAAATATTGTATTTTTGACCAATTAGATCAAACAGCACAGCTTGCTGGCCATTAAAATTAATCCAAGGTAGTAACATAAACGCAAGCAGGCCTAAAAAGCCAATACGCTGTCTAAGTAATTGATGTAGGCCTTTTACAGCACGCACATAAATACGATTTCGGGGATTGAACCTATCATCTTGACGGCTTAAATCCGGTTTTTGGATTTTCACCTCTACAGGGATATTCTTTACTTTAATTTGCTTGTCCATCGAAGTTCCTCAACGCCGCTTGGAAATAAAAATCCAGCAATACTCAAGTACTCTATACTTAAAGTTAGCAAGTTACTTGCTAGGCATATTTACTTTAATAAATTGCCTTCTCGAATACTTTCAGATATTTCAGAAATATCTGACTGCTGTTAACCATTATAACAATGTTGGTTAAAATTACTGGCATAGATTGCTAATAATTTATTCATCCCAGTTACTTGCTTTTAAAATGCAGTTTATTACACTGCATGGTAATTCAACCCTACTTAGATCAAGGTTTACGTATCCATGAAAAAATTTATTATTTTGGTAGTTGTGATCCTTGCCTTTTTTACAATTGATCACCCACTTATAAAAGAACCTCGCGAAAGGTTACTAGGTGAAGGCATTGGCTTTTTAAGTGATGCAAGCAAGGTCAACAGAAGCCCCGCTGCAAATATGGCGAAAAATAGGATCAGCAGTCAACTTAAACTATCTGAATCTGAAGGTGAATATGTAGAAAAAACGTTTACAACAGATGACTCTGTTCAGTTATTTCACCTACGCTATTGTCGTGAGCGTGACTTAAACCTTTATTTTTATGACGACCGTTTAAATACGGTATGTAAAATAGTGACTGAAGCATTAGAACAAAAGCGAGCAAAGTAGTGGATTTTTCAGGATTAAATAAAAAAGCAAGCGACTCATTTCATAAGCAGCGCAATATGCTCAAGCAATTAGCGCAAGGCAAAACATTAAAGTGTGAGAAGTGTAATGGGGTTTTAACACTTGATTTAGCCACCAGCGAGCCTGGTAAAGGCATAGTAAAGTGCAAACAAGGCTGTACGGATATTATATTAGAGCTAGGCACTTAGATTAAACTAAGCGCCTAGTATTAATAATTACTCTTCCCAACTCTCGTCGGTTATCAAGCCGCTATTAATTGCGACCACTTCAATTAGTTCAGCAAACCCTAATGCAAAGTCACCCATAGATTCATACTGATACTGACACAAAGCTTCTATTGTCATGTTATTTTGTTTGGCAATCTGAGCTATTGCTAGCTGGTCGAGTGCAAAAAAGCTTAGTGTGCTTAACGCACTTTCTAGTGCTTGTTTAAAATCAACGTCTAATTGCGGTGCATTTAACAAAGGTTCTGCATAAGCTTTCGTTGCAACTAAGAAGCCTTTACTCCACGACTTACAAAATTCAGCATCAAATGTGTCTGGTAATTTATATCCAGTTTCGAACACCTGCTCACTAATTTTGTGATAAAGCGCCATAAACAAAAAAAGCATTTCTTCATCTAAATCATTAGCTGTGTTTGGCAATATCTGCTCAAGCCACTCATGCACATCTAATGGGTTGGGCGAACAAATTACACCAAATAAATAGCCTTGGCTTTGTACAAGGGTCATTGCTTGAGATTGGGTATTTAAAAATGAGCTGAGCTGCTTTGCGTGCAACTCAGTAAATTGGGGTATTTGCATTAAAACTCTTTATATTAAAACATTAAAAGTTGAGCGGGTAGCGACCTTGGTTATCTGGTCGGCCTAAAAACTTAACCGCATCATGTACATCTTTAGGTAAGCTGGCATCTGGTTTTACATAACCTGCCACTCTAAAGTCGAAATTAGCTTTAAGTGTAGCATCTGCCTCAAGGCCAAGCGTATTATCTGGGTCAATTAATATAGCAACATCACCCGACTTACAGCTTAACTTACCAGCTAGAGGTCCAATATTAAACCATCCATTTAAACCTTGAACATCAATATTAGGGCTCGCTATTTCACCTTTTAGTGAATCACAATAAGGTGCGCCTGAGCTGTATTCATCAAGTTCTAAAATCACACGCCCTTTAGCGGTAACAGGCAGAGGAAGTTGCACACGTTGCATTGCACGCTCTACAGTGGAGCGTACTAGGGCATCAGTCACTATTACTTTTTTATTAAAAAACCCATAACTTACATCTGCGTAACCCGAAATATCACTGCGTTCTCGTGGGTTACCAAATTTTATGTTCGCATTTAGTTTGCCTGTAAATAATTTCCAGCCTGCAATATCCCAGCGCACATTATTTAACTGTTCACCATCAAAACGAACTTGCATCATTTGACCTTGCCAAACAGTGCCTACAGTTTGGCCTACTTCTAATTGCTTTGGAAAGTACGGTTTTGCTATATCTAGTGCAATATGTGCTGGTAATTTAATAATACAAAACACAATAAAACTAATTAAAAAGACAGCCGATAACGTTATTATTTTTTTCATTAATTAATTCTCTAATACTAAACGGCTTACGCGCACATAGCCTGATTTATCATCGCGACTTAAATCTAAATTTTCAATTTTTAAACCATGCTGATTTACTAGCTCATCTAGCCATTCTATTAACTGATTAAACTCTACTGAGTCAAGCGTCAAACGAAGTGAATCACTACTGGGCTGCATTTTACTAATATTGATTTTATAGCGTCCACGAGTAGAGTTTACCACTTGGCTTAAGTTTGTATTGCTAGCAACACTGGTGTTGCCTGCAGCCTTTAGCTTAACAATACTGTCATCAACCCAAGCTAATAGCTCTTGTTGTTTAATTTGAGATTGCTGTGCTTTTTCTATCGCGTTATTTAATGGCCTAAATATTCCCATTACTAAAACAAAAATAATAAACACGCCACCAGCGACCATTACCAATTGTTGTTCTTGCTCTTTAAGCGAACGCCACTGTTTCATTAACTGCTTTTTCATACTGCACCTCGCAGTTTAATTTCACCTACGACATAATCACCGTCATTATTTAAAGACCCTTGCTCAACAGTTAAACCTTGCTTTTCAAGTATGATTTTTACTTTACCAAAAGTTTGGAAGTCTTTAGCCCGTGCACGAATTCGCAGCTCATTACGACGTTTGTCATAACGAAGTGTTTCAGGTGTAAATTCGCTGACTTGCGAAAATACATCAACCAAATTAGTCGTTAAGTCTAAAAAGCCGGATTCACTTGAGCCTTGTATTTTATCTAACGCGCCTTTAATTTGGCTTTTAATTAGATTAGGGCGAACTTTAGTTCCCGGAAATGCTTTTTGATATCTGTCGACTACTTGAGCTTTAGCTACTTCTACTTGTGTATTAAGTTGGTGTAACTCAATAGCTTTTATTGTAATTGTAGAAACCAATGCAACACTTGCTATAATTGCGGCGCCTTTCCAGTAACCCCACCACAAAGCGCTTTGTTTTTTAAGCTGATACATACCTTGGCGTAAGTTAAAATTAACGCTATCTAACTGTTTTGCAAATAATGCTAAAGGTAAGTCGTAATCGCTTGTTTGGGCTTGTAAGTTAACGCTTTCAGGAAACTGATTAGCAGGACTAAAATGTTTAATGTCGGGGTTACCCATGGCTGATAAATAGCCATTCAACCAACTAGATTCAACCGCACTAATATGCCATTGCCCTTGCTTAAACAACCATTGGTTGTTGAGCTCAATAGTAGTTACGGCGCCATCATCTGCAAGCGGTAACAACAAAGCATCGGGTAATATTCTGTATACTGATAGATTATGCTCAGCAAATAATGCAAGCCATTGTTCAAACCATTCACGGTCTGTCATTGCTACACGAATTGCATGTTGCTCACCAAGCATTGTCGGCTGCGCTACAGCTATAAACAGTTCATCTACGTCACATGCTATATCTTCTTCAAGCATGTATGGCAATGCTTGCTCAAGCTTGCGATTCCATTTTGTTGGCAAAGCGACCGTTTTTAATTGCACTTGATCACTGGGTAATAACACGACAACTTCTCGGGTAAGTGCTTTTTCGCTTAGCTCACTTAAATGCTCTGCATTTGGTAACTCGCCACTGGCTATTATTTCTTGTTCTTGTGGTGAGTAAATTAACCAGTTAAGTAATTCTTGTTCGGTTTGACCCGTGCGGATCAACAGTATTTCTGTCACTGTACGCCTCCAAATTTTCGCGCCAGTATCGTTACGTCGCCGTCTTTAGCGTGCAGTAATGTGGTCATCGAAAAACGCAGGTCGACAAAGTTTGCCTGCGTTTGTAATTTAAAATATTCGCTTTTAATACTAAATAGACTTTTTATTGAGTCAGTATTAGTACCGCCTTGCTGCTTCACCTGTTCAAAAAATTCATCGATGGTGTCAAATCCAGTTTGCGGTCTTGCGCCTAACACCGCTTCTGCGCCAGATAAGCTCAAGCTTTCTATCAAGGCACTGAGTATGAGCGCTTGCTCTGGCATTAATGTATTTACGTTAATTGATAAAAGCGTACTGCCTGGTATTACACATACATATGGCAATACTTTTTCCATCACTAATGGGTTAAAGCCCTTAACTAAACGCAGCTCCGATGTTGAGGCAAATAAACTATTGGCTGTCATATACGGAAAATCTCGTGATAAGTACTCGTCTTCTTCTGCACCTGAGCGATACGTAATACTGTTCTCATCAAGCCAATCAAATACACTATCTGCCATCGTCTCCTCTGATTCGTCAGCAGGTAAATCTTCAATGTTTTCAAGTAATGCAAAGAGCGCTTTGTGTGCAGGGTTTGTTTTACTTGCGCTATTTTCTTCTGGCGCTATGGCTAAAGCATTTAAATTTAAACATGCTTGTAAATCTGTAATTTTGCCACTTAACGTGCCGTTATCAACAGGGTATGAAGCATCTCCTTGAGTTGCCCACACTTGATCGAGTGTTGTTTTATCGGCATCATCTTTTTTACTTTGTATTAGCCCTTTAATAGCAAGCTCTTCTGCACCGTAGGCGTACCATTTAGCTTGTTGGTGACCTTGCAAGTTTGTACTTTTTTGCACTTGAACCATTAAATTAGCACTCATTTCTACTGCTAAAATAGCCGCTAACGCCACAATAAATAAAACAATAACAAGTGCTGCGCCGCGCGATGATTGCTGCTTAACCATTATTCACATCCGTAGTTTGTGTAGCAACAACTTTGCCTTGCCCAGGAACTAAAAATACACGACGAATTGGCTCTGCTTCTATTTGTTGCAACGTAACAGCAACCGCTTTAGGGAGGGCTTTAATTTCCCACTGTTCTTGCCATTCGTTTTTATCATCTAAAAACTCAAACTTAAGTTCTTCAACATTTCCTAACACACGTTGAACTCGCGGCTCCATATTATCAAGCTGATCAACATAAACCCGATAAACACGCTCAAGGTTATCGTCAATCACTCTATAACCAACAGCTTGTAGTTCTGAACGTGGCAATAAGTTAATTGGATTTATCCAGCCATCTCGTACAAACGCGATACCATCGTATTGGCTTTCTAAAACGTAACGACCAGCAAGTAAATATTGTTCTTGAACATCACCCGACTCATTGCGAACTGCGCGTTTGGTCATTTGGCTAAAATCTTGATCCATTAATCTAAATGTTGTTTGCAATCCATTTAGCTCAGCAATTTTTTCATCGGAGGCATCTTTTGCTCTTGTTGTCGTCTCGAGTATTTGATGAGTAGCAATAATAACAAAAGCTAAAATACCCAGTGCAACCATAACTTCAAGTAATGTAAACCCGCGCTGCTTCACTTACTTTTTGCCTTTATTTAAATACGTTGATAACTCATATGCTGAATGCTCATATTTTTCATCCGTAAAAACATTTATGGTTAGTTTTACAAAGCTTTTGTCAGCAGTGGCTGTAACTTCTTGCTGCCAAAACCATTCAACACCGCCCATTACTTCGCTGCCTTTAAGGTTATTTTTACCTTGCCATTGTTCGCCTTTAGTACGCTGTTCAATAATAACGTTTTCGGCGACCCAAGATGCATAGGTTTGCTCTTCAATAGTCGTTAAGTGGTGTATATGCTCGCTTGTTGCTTGCATTGCAGCTATACCCGCCATGGCACAAATACTTAATGCCACTAACACCTCTAATAAGGTAAACCCTTTAGTGCGCTTCATTATTCTGGCTCTCGGCGAAAGTTTACTGGTGCAGTAAATTCACCTTCAATGTAATACACAGGCTCGCTTTGCTCTTTTAACTCTAATATAAGTTGAAACGCGCTTACCTCACCTGATGACAAAATAAGTACTTGTGGGATTTTTAACTTTTTAAGCTCAAGTAAACTGTCTTCATCGCCGCCACTCATAAGCTCGCGCCAGTTAGATTGCTCTAAGAGGTTATCTTGCGCCCACGCTAAATCTTCTAAGTTAAGAGTGAGCTTTAATCTTTCGTCTAATTCTATTGGTTTAAAAAGATCTTCACGGTCAAAAGTAATCCACTTTTCACCATCGAAAACTAAATACTCTAATGTATTTTCTTCTACTAATAAGCCCAATTCAACTTGGTTTAAAATAGCAAATTCCGATGCCATATTAATGGTGGTATGCAGCCTTAGTGCTTGAGTATCTAACTCCTCCTCAGCACCGCCTTCTAAGCTATATACCACCATTTTGGTGGCAAAAGCGATGATCACTAATACCACTAAAATTTCTATTAAACTAAAGCCTCTGCTTTTTGCATGGCGCTGCTTAAGGCTTGCTTTCATAGCAAGCCTCTAGCATTAACATGTTCATACAGAACGGTGTACTTAGGCATTATTGTTTTTCTTCGTCCCAGTTACCGATATCGTCATCAGTACCTGCTTCACCGTCTGGGCCCATAGAAAAAATATCAAACTTGCCAATTTCACCTGGGCTAATTAACTGATAAGTATTACCCCAAGGATCTTCTGGTAATTCATTAATAAAGCCACCATCAGGGAAACGTTTTGGAACCGGTTCAATGCTTGTTTGGGTAACTAGCGCTTCAAGACCTTGCTCTGTGCTTGGGTAGCTCTTATTTTTAAGCTTGTATAAGCTCATTGCATCTTCTAATTGCTGGATATCTAGATGTGCTTTATCAATAGCAGCCTCTTCTTGCTGACCCATAATGTTAGGTGCAACAATTGACATAATCATCCCGATGATAACCAGTACCACCATCACTTCTAGTAAAGAAAAACCTGATTGTTTATTCACGTAATTACCTCATTATTCTAAAAACATTTAAGTAAAAATGGTTTAGGTAAAACCATTAATATATTTAAAAATTTATTCTAACTTAAAGTCCAACAGCTTTATTCATCGCCATTATTGGCTGCAATATTGCCATTACTATAAATAATACAATAACCGCCATTGAGGCGATCATCGCAGGCTCTAGTAGTTTAAGCGATACATTAACCATGCTCTCAAATTCGCGATCTTGGTTATTTGCAGCACGCTCTAACATTTGCTCTAGTTCACCTGATTTTTCACCACTTGCTATCATATGCAGCATCATTGGTGGAAACAACTTAGTTTGCTGAAGTGCAGCTCTTAAGCTTGCACCCTCACTCACTCTGTCGGATGCATCTGCAACCGCTTTTTTAATTTTTTCGTTGATTAATACGCCACCCGAGATACGCATTCCTTCAAGTAATGGTACCGAGCTTGACGATAAAATACTTAAAGTACGCGCAAAACGTGCGGTGTTAATACCACGAGCCACTTTACCTATACCTGGCATATGTAGCACTCGGTCATCCCACCAAAAACGTATTTTAGGCTGCTTAAGTGCATGCTTAATACCAATGGCTATAGCTGTAATCGCTATTAAACTAATAAACCAATAATTTTGCACAAAATGGCTGCCAGCCATAACCCATTCGGTTGTCCAAGGAAGTACTTGTTTCGTTTTTTCAAACGTTTTTAATATTTTTGGTACTACGGTGCCCAGTAATACCGACACAATACCAATTGCAAATACCACTAATATAATAGGGTAAACCATAGCCTGAGTTATTTGGCTACGCATATGTTGGCGCTGCTCGGTATAGTCGGCTAAACGATTAAGAACTTGGTCAAGGTGCCCCGACTTTTCGCCTGCGGCTACCATTGCACGATATAAATCGTCAAAAACATGAGGAAACTCACTAAGACCATCGGCAAGGGTGTAACCTTCAACTACTTTTGAGCGTACCGACATAAGCATCCGCTTTAAACGCGGCTTTTCGCATTGCTCAGCAACCGCCATAACAGCGCCTTCAACAGGAAGTGCCGATTGAATAAGTGTTGCTAATTGCCTTGTAATTAATGCTAAGTCTGAGGTTGAAATTGTCGGCTTAAAAAAGCCACCGAGTAAAGGGGCTTTTTCGCCTTTGACCTGTTTATCACTTTGCGCCGCAGGAACAACTTCAAGCGGCGTTAGTTTTTGATCACGTAAAGTTTGGCGGATTTGTTTAGCCGTATCAGCTTCTAAAATGCCTTTTTTTTCTTTACCTCGGCCATCTAAGGCACGATATTCAAACGCCGCCATAGTTAACCTTCCTCACGGGTAACACGCAATACTTCTTCAAGTGTTGTTTTGCCTGCCAGTACACGGCTACACCCATCTTGACGAATACTTGGGCTGCGCTTACGAATGTATTTTTCTACGCTTTGCTCGCCTTTACCGTTGTGAATCATTTCGCGTATGGTTTCATCAACTACAAGTAACTCGTGAATACCGGTACGACCACGGTAACCATTAAAGTTACACTCTTCACACCCCACCGCTCGATAGATTGTCGGTTGGCTTTCAAAAGGAACCCCTAACAGCTGGCATTCATGCTCATCAGCCGTGTGACCCTCTTTACAGGTATTACATAACGTACGTACTAAACGCTGTGATAACACACCGAGTAACGACGATGAAAGTAAGAATGGTTCAACACCCATATCTTCCATACGTGTAATTGCACCCGATGCAGTATTAGTATGCAGAGTAGACATAACAAGGTGACCGGTAAGTGACGCTTGAACACCAATTTGCGCAGTTTCAAGATCGCGTATTTCACCCACCATTACTACATCAGGATCTTGACGTAATATTGCACGTAAACCACGAGCAAATGTCATATCAACTTTTGCATTAACTTGAGTTTGGCCTATGCCTGGAATTTCGTACTCTATCGGATCTTCAACAGTAAGAATATTACGATCGCGTGAGTTAATTTGACTCATACCAGCATATAGAGTGGTACTTTTACCAGAACCTGTTGGTCCTGTTACTAAAATAATTCCGTGAGGTTTACTAATTAAATCTGAAAACAATGCACGATTTTCTGCAGTCATACCTAAGTCTTCTAGGTTTAAACGCGCGTTATTTTTATCAAGTAAACGTAGCACCACACGCTCACCAAAGCTCGATGGCATTGTTGATACACGCACATCAACTGCACGTCCGGCAATACGTAAACTAATACGGCCATCTTGTGGGATACGTTTTTCGGCTATATCAAGCTTAGCCATTACTTTAATACGAGATACAAGTAACGACGCAAGTTTCCGATTAGGCTTAAGGACTTCTTTAAGTACGCCATCGACCCTAAAGCGAATAACAAGCTCTTGCTCGAAGGTTTCGATATGAATATCAGAAGCCCCTTCTTTAATCGCTTCGCTAAGCATGGCATTAATAAGCTTGATTATTGGCGCGTCATCGTCACCAGCAAGTAAATCTTCAGTTTGCGGGAGCTCATCAGCAAGTGAGAATAAATCAACCTCGTTGCCAATATCCTCCATCATTTGTTGCGTTTCAGAGCTATCACGTTGGTATGACGCTTCAAGCAATAGCTCAAATTTATCATCATCCAATTGCTCAAGGGTAAAACCATGGCCTGCGATACGGCGTACTTCTAATAGTACTTCAACATCTAGCTCACCACGGTAGTAAACTATACGATGATCTTTGTTTTTACCAAGCAACACACCTGCGCGTCTTGCATAGGAAAATGGCAAACGCTTTGCTGGTAACTCAACTAACACATCACTCGTTAATAGCTCATCCTGATTATGCGTTTGAGGATGAACCACATCTTGGTTTATCTCTTGAATCGCATTAGTCATCTTTACGCTCTTGTGCATTTTGTTTACGTAGAGACTCTTCATACGTAGGTGGAAGTACTAATTCGTCATTCCACTCAGGTAAAATAGGCGTATCAGTCATTGGCATTAACTCAATACCATCTTCTTTTTGCTTAAACTGCTCACCACGAATAAAGTTATATTTATTAAAGCTTAACTTATTCATGCTTACACCATCACGAATAATGGTTGGTCGAATAAACACAATAAGATTACGCTTACGGCGTGTTGTGTTTGTTGATCTAAACAAATGACCTAAAATAGGAATATCGCCTAATAACGGCACCTTAGAAACACTTTCTTGTACGTCTTCGTCAATTAAGCCACCCAGTACAACCATACCGCCATCATCGGCCATAACCGTTGTTTTGATTGCACGTTTATTAACTGAAATATCAACAGCAGTTGCACCACTTACACTTGATACTTCTTGCTCAATTGTAAGCTGTACTGCAGAGCCATCGTTAATCTGTGGCGTAACTATCAGTTTAATACCGACTTCTTGACGCTCAACCGTTTGAAATGGGTTAGCATTATTACTGCCCGTTTGTGAGCCTGTAATAATAGGCACTTCTTGACCGACTAAAATAGAAGCTTCTTCGTTATCCATTGTAGTAATAGAAGGGGTAGCCAATATATTTGAATTTGTATCAGTGGCAACAGCCTGAATAATTGCGCCCCAATCATTTTTAACAACGCCCAGCGCTAAACCATTAATGCCACTAAGTAAGGAGGCTAATGGACCATAATCACCTTCTGTTGTTTCCGTATATGGCGTTACAGTACCAGATTCTGTTCCTATTATATTTTTAGTAACAGTTACATCTTGTGCTTGCTCTGCAGCAACAGCTAACGAGCCCACGGGAACCGTAGTGCCGTTGTTAAACTGCAGCATACCGCCTTGCTCAGAAATCCATTGCAGGCCTAAGTTAACCCCGTCACCTTCCATTACTTCAATAATAATGGCTTCTACAAGTACTTGTGCACGGCGAATATCAAGACGTTCAATTACCGACTCAAGCGAGCGCATTGTGTCTGGCTGTGCGGTAATAATTAATGAGTTTGAGTCAGGGTGAGCTTCTATACTGCTTTCGTTGTTACTTCTGCTACGAGTCTTAGTGGTACCGCCTTGTGCATCTTCAACAAGTGACTTACTTACGCCTTGCAGTACTTTTACTAAATCTTCAGCTTTAGCATAATTTAGGTAAAACACTTTGGTATTACCTTGGCTTTCTAATTCGCCATCTAAGCGCTTAATAAGCTCTATGGCACGTGTACGTGCTTGGCTTTCACCACTTACAATAACGCTATTAGTTCGGCCATCAGCGACTACTTTTGGAATTAAAAACTCAGGTACGCTGCCTTTGCCGCTGTCTTTATAAATATTGTCTACCACAGAGACAACATCATCTGCTGTTGCATATTTAAGCTTAACAATGTCTACACGCTTATCACCCGCCTGATCAACAGAGCGAATAATCTCAACTAAGCGATTAACCGATGCAGCATGCCCCGTTAACATCATTACGTTAGCCGCATTAAAGTTAGCAACATGGCCGCCATCTTTTTGATCGCTAAATTGACGAACTAAAGGGCCTAGTTCTTGTACGCTCACATTTTTGACACGTACAACACGTGTAATCATCATATCGCCGCTAGCTTCGTTACCTTCGGTAATAAGTGGCACATTTGATTTTTTGGCGTCTGAACTTTTTTCTACCTTAAGAATGCCATTGTCCATTTCAACAGCTGAGTAGCCATAAACTTCCAATACATTTAAGAAGAACTGGTAATAAAGCGCTTCGTCCATTAACTCATAGCTGCGAACATTTACTTTGCCGCGCACGTTAGGGTCAATAATCACTGTTTTATTAAGGTTTTTACCAACAATATTAATAAACTCGTTGATATCAGTTCCTTTAAAGTTAGCAGCATATTCAACAGCAGAAACAGACAAAGAAATACTTGCCGCCAAAAAAAGTGCTGCGTACTTAGCTAACCCTTTTTTAATTTTTTTGAGGTGTAGCACCTGAACCATTATATTAAAACTCCAAAGCTAAATTATTGCAGACTAAATTGCACATCGATTTGTTCACCATCACGTTCTATAGTGATATTGGCATCTGTACTATTACGCAGCTCGTTGATAGCTGACATAGCCTGTTTTAAATCTGTTAATTGATAGCCATTTATAGAAATAGCCAAATCGTTATTTTTTAATCCCATTTGTTTAAACAGTTCAGGCTCTTTACCTGGACTTAAACGATATCCGATTAGTTCGCCATCATTCATGGCTTGTGAAACACGTATATAGTCAAATAACTTGCCCGGTTCTTCGAGTAACTCTTCACGTGTTTCTATAATTGCTTCTTTAACGTCTGGGTCTGCAGTGGCGTCTATTTGTAATTCACTTGGCTCTAATTTTTGCGGACCCATTTCGGCATCGTCACGCGCAGCGAGTACAGGCATAGATACTTTTTTACTAAAATCGAGCCCATCAAGCATTAATGTTTCAAAACCTCCATTAATACCTAAAATAACACGATCAGGCAGTATCTGCGCTACTTCAGCGCGCGTGCCAAGTACAACTTCTTCAACAAGGTAGCTTACTTGCTTACCTTGTGATTCAATAATTGCTATGCCTGCTTGGTCATCATTATTAACAGCTACAATACCGGTTAAATTAATACTTAGGCGTGTTTCTGGCGCATTATTTATAACCTGCGATTGCTTTGCAGTATTATTGTTGTTTGTTACAGTTTTTTTACCAAATAAGAATTGCTCAACAATATGCTGCGCAGAGTTATTACTCGCACCAGATGACTGATTAGCATGATGGCTAGGGGTAAGCAGAGTTATCGGTGGTTTTGGCCATAAAAGCCAAACTAGCTTTGATAATAAAAATGCAAGATAAACAACAACTAAGAGTGTCACTAATGCACTTAACTTAGCATGCGGTAAACGAGTTAAAAATTGTTTTAGTTGTTGGATTTGCTGTTCCATAAATAGTGTTCTTATTTTAATTTACTGCGTTAGCGCGTACCCATAGTACCCTTTCATTTTTCTTTCAACAAGCACACTAATATTAAACTTTGTAAACAGATTAAATTAACTTTACATAACCGTATAAAAAGTAGACGGCTATTGTAATACCTTCATCCTACGATGATTTCATGATAAATTTTAAGCTATAAAACGTGGGGAAATGCCTTATGAGTAAAAAAAGTAACGCTAATACCAACTCAGACCATGCGGATGGGTTAAAAGTTCGATTAGATAAATGGTTGTGGGCTGCGCGATTTTATAAAACTCGTGCTATTGCACGTGAAATGGTACAAGGCGGCAAAGTGCATTATAATGGACAACGTACAAAAGCGAGTAAAATAGTAGAAGTTGGCGCAAACATAAAACTTGCACAAGGAGTAGATGAAAAGCTGATAACCATACTCTCAGTGCTTGAAAAACGCCAAAGCGCCCCCATTGCACAGACCATGTATCAAGAATCTGATGCCAGTATTGCTAAACGCGAAGAGAACAGCATCGCACGCAAAAATAACAGCTTTTTTGCCCCCCATCCGGATAAAAAACCGGATAAAAAGCAAAGACGCGAACTTTTAAAAATGAAATCAAGTTAGGTATAGCCGCTCATGCAACAAGATTTACTTCACCGTTATTTATTCAACGAACTAGATGTTCGTGGCGAACTCGTACAAATCGAGAGTGCTTATAATGAAATGATTGCCGACCATAATTACCCAGACCCTGTTAAAGCATTACTTGGTGAGTTACTCGTTGCAACCTGTTTACTTACTGCTACCTTAAAGTTTGAAGGGGAAATTGCTGTACAGCTTCAAGGTGATGGCCCAGTTAAATATGCTGTTATAAATGGTGATGACAAACAAAATATGCGTGGCATTGCACGCCTGCAAAGCGAAATTGCGGGCACAACTGTAAAAGAGCTTATTGGCCAAGGCTATATGGTAATCACTATTACCCCTGAAAAAGGTGAACGCTACCAGGGTATAGTGCCGCTAGAGCATGATACTCTTAGTGAATGTATTGAAAGTTACTTTGAGCAATCTGAGCAGCTAAAAACACGTCTTTGGTTTGCAACTGACACTACTGAAGGTAGCGCAAAAGCATGTGGTCTATTTTTACAAGTGCTTCCAGTTGATAAACAAAAATCAATTGAAGACTTTGCACACCTAGAAGCATTAAGTAACACGATTAAAAATGAAGAGTTGTTACACTTAGATGCGAACACTGTTCTTACACGTCTTTATCACGAAGATAATCCTCGCGTATTTGAACCTCAAGCTATTAAATTCAAATGTGGTTGTAGTCGTGATAAAACAATTACTGCACTTGTTAATATTGGACAAGAAGAACTACTCAAAGATGTAGCTGAGAAAGGGACTGTTAACATTAACTGTCATTACTGTTTAAAAGAGTATGTTTTTAACGAACAAGACATAAAAAGCATTTTCAACTAAATGTTCAGCTTCATTTATATATAGTAATTAAAGCCGCAAAATATGCGGTTTTATATTATAAAAAGATGATACCGGTGTCATGAATTTTGTTAATTTACTGACACCGGTATCATTGAAATTATTCATGTTTTTTAGCAAATATATGTGTTTTTAGAGGCTTTACGGGCTCGAATATCTCAAAACCTTCTGTTACTATAATTTCAGCTTAAGGGCACTGATAACCCCAGAGCTATCCCGTTCAAACTCTCACACATTATAGTTAGGTATAAACATGACTACAGGCGCTACACGTTTTGTCGATTTAACCGCAGCTGAACTTGTCGAGCATGCGATCCGCCGTGGCGAAGGTACTTTAGCCGCAAATGGTGCTTTTGTTGCAATTACAGGAAAACGAACTGGCCGTTCACCAAAAGATCGTTTTATTGTTCAAGAAGCAACAACTCAAGATGACATTCAATGGGGCAACGTTAACCGCCCATTTGATGCAGAAAAATTTGACGCATTATGGGCTCGCGTAGAAGCACATGTTCAAAGTAATGACCACTTCACCTCTCACCTAGAAGTTGGCGCTGACCCTGAGCATTATCTACCTGTAGTCGTAACTACAGAAACAGCGTGGCACCATATTTTTGCCAAAAACATGTTTATCGAACCACAAAACTATAACGCCTCAAACTTACCACAATGGCAAGTAATGAACGTTCCTTCGTTTGTATGCGAGCCGGAACGTGATGGCACAAATAGCGATGGCACCGTTATTATTAACTTTGCACAGCGTAAAGTATTACTAGCAGGTATGCGTTACGCCGGTGAAATGAAGAAATCGATGTTTTCTGTACAAAATTTCCTACTACCAGCAAAAGGTGTGTTACCAATGCACTGCTCTGCTAACGTTGGTGAAGCAGGTGATACAGCATTGTTCTTCGGTTTATCTGGTACAGGTAAAACAACGCTTTCAGCAGATCCAACTCGCTTTTTAATTGGTGATGACGAACACGGTTGGGCACCTGGAAGCGTGTTTAATATTGAAGGCGGTTGTTATGCTAAGTGTATCGACCTATCACAAAAGAATGAGCCTGTAATTTGGAATGCTATTCGCTTTGGCACTATTTTAGAAAATGTAGTGTTAGATGAAAAAGGCATTCCAGATTTTAACGATACTAGCCTTACTCAAAATAGCCGTGCAGCATATCCACTTGAACACGTTGAAAAACGTAAAGTAGAAAACCGCGCAGGCGAACCAAAAGCTGTTGTATTTTTAACTTGTGATGTAAGCGGTGTATTACCACCAGTTTCTATACTTAGCGAAGAAGCTGCTGCTTTTCACTTTTTAAGTGGATACACAGCAAAAGTTGGCTCTACTGAAATTGGCTCTACTAGCGATATTGAATCAACATTTTCGACATGTTTTGGCGCACCATTCTTCCCACGCCCTGCTGGTGTTTACGCTGAGCTTCTTATGAAGCGTGTACGCGAGTTTGGCGCTAAAGTGTACCTTGTGAATACAGGCTGGACTGGCGGCCCTTACGGCACAGGTAAACGTTTTGATATTCCAACTACTCGTGCAGTAATTGATGCAATCGTATCTGGTAAATTAGCGGGTGTTGAAACTCAGCACATTGATGCTTTAAACCTAGATGTACCGGTAGCCGTTCCTGGTGTAGATACTAACTTACTTAACCCAATCAATACTTGGGAAGACAAAGCTAAGTACAATGAATATGCAGCAAAACTAGCCGCTGACTTCACTGAAAACTTTGCTAAGTACGATGTATCAGACGATATAAAAAATGCAGGACCTAAAGCTTAAATAAGCTTCAAGCTTGTATTTTAACGCCAGCCAAGGGCTGGCGTTTTACTTTCTAAATACCTAATTTAATAAGTGCGACAAAATGCCGCACAACTCATATCAAAAACCATATAATATACCGCGTAATTAATCATTCCTTAATGCCCAATAAACCTGCATTACTCATTACGGCTATTTAATTAATGACACTAAAGCTTTCATGGCGAAAAACATTCAGGCGGTTACATTTATACTTAGGCCTATCAGTAGGTGTTTTACTTACTATTATCACTCTTTCTGGCTCTATATTAGTTTACTATCCGCAAATAGACTTACTGCTAAATCCAGCAAATGACGCTACTACAAACATAAAAACGCCTAATTGGGATCAAGCATATAATACGCTAAGAGCAAATTTCCCTTCAAAGCAAGGGCCATGGCGATTAGAAAACACAGGTATAAACTCAGTAATTCCCGCGCGATACTACAATCCAACAGAAACAAAAGAACAAGGCTTTGCCCCCTTAATGGTATGGCTATCTAGCAGTAGTGATAAAGTAATACGTAAAAACTATTGGGGAAAATACTTAGTAACTTGGATATACAACTTACATTTTTCATTACTAACAGGAGCAACAGGCACTCTAGTTGTTGGCTATATAGGCATAGCCACATTACTTCTTATTATCTCTGGATTCTTCGCTTGGTTTCCAAAACCTGGGCAATGGATAAAATCGTTAAAATTTAAACGTCGCAGTTCTAAAATAGGTCTACTTTATGACTGGCATAAACTTATTGGTTTGGCTTTGTGCATGCCATTATTAGTTTTAACTGCTACAGGCATTATGCTCGCTATTCCAAAACAAACGGACCCTGTATTAATCGCTCTAGTTAGCGATATAAACTCTCCCTCAAAAACACAAATACAAGCGAACAAACAATCCAATATTCCTTTATCAAAAGCGATCTTAATAGCTCAAAAAGCATTACCAAGTGCGCGTTTAGCTTGGATTGAAACACCCTCAAACTTAAATGCGGTTTACAGATTTAGGTTTCAAACTAACAATGACCCTTCTTATCGCTTCCCGCATAGCTATATCGAAGTTAATGCATCTACAGGGGAACTAGAGAGCCTGTTTAATATAGATAAGCAAAGTACAGCTAGCAAAATTAAAAACTGGATACACCCTCTACATGACGGCAGCATTGGCGGTAACATTTTAAAAGTCATTTGGGTGTTAAGTGGCTTCGGATCTGCTGCATTGTTCATTATCGGCGTATATAGGTGGTTAGTTAGAACCAAGAGAATACAAAATAAACTTTAGTTGAAGGAGTACATGAATTGCTTTTCAGTAAGTCTTGTCGATAGTTTTCTAATATAAAGTATATGGCCTTCGTTAATCTTAGGATTAAAAATTAATAACGCTCAGTACATATGAAATTAAAGCAGCCCCTAACCGCCTACCATGCTATAAAACAATTAATAAGGGTAGTTAATACTGCAAGTTTAGATAGGCACTCCATGAACACTATTATTTAAAAACCTCATGCCCATTAGATTTAAGTTCTATGCGTAAACCTCTGTATCAACCTCTGCCTAACTATTTTTATTCTCTTCAGTAACCTACCCAAAGCGTATATAAAAGCTTAAAGGTCATGTTCAATACTTATCACAAGACCAGATAATTAACGCTTTTATATTAGGTCAGATGTTAAACCAATTGGTATTATTTACCCACGGTACAAATGCTACCACTCATTGTCGAGCGGAGGTTTTTTATGCTTTTGACGTCGGGAGTCGCTACGCTCGCCCGCCCTGCGTGATGATGTTGATATGAGTGTGTGTTAATTGCGCACATTTTACTTTTCTGCAGACGTAAAAAAGCCCGACTATTTCTAGTCGGGCTCTCTACAATTTGAAGCTTGGTGGTGTCGTAGTGCCCACAGCGGTAGAAAGTCACATAGCAAATGCTACACTATCGTTGGCCGGGGCTAGCCTTCGAGCTGTTTGGTTTCACTACTTAGTTCGGCATGGGTTCTTGGCTATTTATTAAATCCCAGATAGCAAAAAACCCGTCACATTGCTGTAACGGGTTTCTTTAATTTGAAGCCTGGTAATGTCGTAGTGCCCACAGCGGTAGAAAGTCACATAGCAAATACTACACTCTCTTTGTGTCGGGAGTCGATACGCTCGACCTACCTACGTGATGGGGGGGGCTGTGGGTGCTGTGAGTGTGTGTTAATTGCGCATATTTCACTTTTCTGCAGACGTAAAAAAGCCCGAATCGTTAGATTCGGGCTTTCTACAATTTGAAGCCTGGTAATGTCCTACTTTCACATAGCAAATGCTACACTATCATCGGCGCTGTTTCGTTTCACTA
>NZ_JACJEC010000032.1:0-23931 GCF_014163875.1 Pseudoalteromonas sp. SR43-3
AGTGGGCCTAGAAATTCCACACCGACGACAAACTAGGCCCGCATTATTAGTTTTTTCGTAAAGCTCAATCCACTTTAAACGTTGTTTAATTTCTTTGTTCATAGCGTCATAGTATATTGAAACGATCTCTATGAATCACACACCTAAAGCTAAATATAAGAGAAGCTTCGGCTTCTCTTTTTTGTTTACCCTCAATAAAATATAATTTAAGTTTAAAACTCCCAGCTATTATTTGCTAAAATCTCCTTACTCAAACCTATTTGTTTTCCCATGAGCTATAAACTAAGACCTTACCAGCAAGAAGCCGTAGAACGCACCGTTTTACACTTTAGAAAGAGTAATGATCCTGCCGTTATTGTGCTACCAACTGGTGCAGGTAAAAGCCTTGTTATTGCTGAACTTGCCCGTATTGCTAAGCAAAAAATATTAGTACTTGCTCATGTAAAAGAGTTGGTAGAGCAAAATTCGCAAAAATATAAAAGTTTTGGTTTAGAGGCGAGTATATTTTCAGCAGGTTTAAAAGAAAAGTCATTAAACCATCAAGTAACGTTTGCTAGTGTGCAATCACTTTCTCGTAATTTAAATAAATTAAATGAGCATTATTCGTTACTTATTATTGATGAATGCCATAGGGTAAATGGGGATAAAAAAAGTCAGTACGGTAAAGTAATAAACAGTTTAAAAGAATATAACCCTCAGTTAAAAGTATTGGGTTTAACAGCAACACCTTATCGGCTAGGAACGGGGTGGATATACCATCATCATTATCATGGCTTTGTTAAAGGTACTCAAGAAAGTCCGTTTAAAAGTTGTATTTTTGAATTGCCGCTCAGGTATATGTTCAAACATAATTATTTAACGCCGCCAAACGAAGTTGATGCAGCGATTAGCCATTATGATTTTTCGTCCTTAGATAGCAATGCATTTGGGCAATATACGACTGATGACATGAATGCGCTTTTAAAAAACAGTGAGCGCGCAACGAAAGCTATATTACAGCAAGTTATTCAATACAGTGAAGAGCGTAAAGGTGTTATGGTTTTTGCCGCCACGGTAATGCATGCTCAGGAAATATTAAGCTACTTGCCAGCTCATCAAAGCGCACTTATAACAGGTGATACGCCAAACACTGAGCGCGATAAAATCATTAAGCAATTTAAAGCTAAGCAATTAAAGTATCTAGTTAATATATCGGTACTAACAACCGGCTTTGATGCGCCACATGTCGACTTTATAGCTATTTTAAGACCTACAGAATCAGTTAGTTTATATCAACAAATTGTGGGGCGAGGTTTAAGGTTATCTGAATCAAAAACGGATTGCTTAGTAATAGATTATGCTGGCAATGGTTTTAATTTATTTCACCCAGAAGTAGGTGATAAAAAAGGCGATAGTGATAATGAACCTGTGCAGGTACTTTGCCCAGGTTGTGGGTTTGCGAATATATTTTGGGGTAAAACAGACTCCACTGGCAAAGTAATAGAGCACTTTGGCAGGCGTTGCCAAGGCCTGTTAGAAGATGATGATGGGCATAAAGAGCAGTGCGATTATCGTTTTAGGTTTAAAGAATGTGAGCAGTGCGGTGCCCAAAATGATATTGCTGCACGTAAATGCCATGATTGCGGCGCGGTAATGGCCGACCCTGATGATAAGTTACGCAATGCATTAAACTTAAAAGACGCACTTGTGCTTCGATGTAGTGGGTTATCGGTAACTCTAATTAAAGATGAACTTATTAAAGTAACGTATTTTGATGAAGATGGCGCAAGTTGCGATGAGGTATATAACCTCGCAAATAAGGGCGGGCAATTTATATTTAATAAGCAATTTGGTCTACGAGTAGGACTTGGACAAACACCTATTAATTTTAAAACTGCAGCGCAAGTAGTAAGCGCACAATTTGAATTAGTACCACCAGATTTTGTTATTGCACGAAAAAGCAAAAAGTATGGTTGGAAAGTGGCTGATAAGCTATTTGACTATAAAGGCAATTTTAGGAAGGCAAATCAGTTAAGCCGTTAAGCTTAACTGATAGAGTACATTGAACTAATACAATTAAAAGGCAACTAAGCCTCGTCACCGTCCATTAATCCCCAGCCGTCACCATATCCATTAAAGCTATTAGCAATGCTTTCAATGTATTGCTCAGCTTGGCCTAAAAGGGTGTGCTCTGGCACCATTTGTACTTGAGTGATTACTTCCCAAACGCCAGTGTCTTTACATTTTTCAAGCTCAGCATTTTGAACTAATGCATCAGAGACTATTTCTTTAGCAAATTTTTCAGCATCGGCTTCTTGTTCGAATAAAATAAAAAAATCGACTTGGTGCATTTTATTTAAATCAATGCCAGCAGCGGCTATTTCGGCTAAAAGTTGGCCGTTATCATCATCAGGGAATTGCATTAAAAACTCATTTAAAATTAATTTTTTATTCGTAGGCACTATTGTAACTAAAATATTGTCTTAACGCGTACTAATTTTAATTATGCTGATACTTATTCAAAGTTAAATTTACGCGTTAGATTGTCATTAAGTTAATGTGTTGCTCATTATGGCTATGCTAATATGCGCGTAATCAGCCAGTTTTATGTAAGATATTAAAAGTAAGGATATTTACTTGTTTATTAAGTTTTTACGTTGCATATGTGTTGTGAGCGCTTTAATTGCGACAAATAGCTATGCTGCAGAAAAAGTCATAGAAGATTACGAAATTAAAGGGTTAAGTGGCGATTTAGAAAATAACGTAGCCCTTTATCTCAAGCAATTAATTGGTGAAAAACCAACCCGTACACTTCGTCGTTATGCCCAAAAGCAAGTACAAAATAGCATTAAAGCACTTGGTTATTATAGCCCGACCGTCGAGGTTATTTATGATAAAGACGACAGCGAGTTAATTGTTAAAGTTGAGCGAGGTCCTGCAACTCGCATAGAAGCAATTAATATTACGCTAAACGGCGTTGGCCAGAATGATCCACAATTACAGGCATTAATTAAAAATACCAACTTAAAACAAGGTGATGTTTTAAATCATGGTAGATACGACTCTGCTCATAAAAAAATAGAATCTATGCTATTGGAGCTTGGCTATTTTGATGCAAAGTGGCCAGCGCGCAAATTAGAAGTGTCACTTAAGAAAAATAGTGCTGTTATTACTTTTGTAATTGATACTGGGGTTAGATACCAGTTTGGTGATATAAAAATAGCTAGTAATACGCCTGCTGAAAAATACATACGCTCGCTTGCGCCTTTTACTCAGGGTCAACCTTATAAATCAACACATATTGCTGACTATAATTTGGATTTATCAAGCACCCCTTATTTTGCAAGCGTGCGCGTTTACGCCGATATTGCTGCGCGTAAAAATAGCCAAGTACCTATTAAGGTAGATGTGTTGCACAAGCCTGCAAATAGCTATGAAATTGGCGGCGGTTTTAGTACTGACTTAGGGCCCAAAGTGCGTTTTAAATGGAGTAAACCGTGGATCACAGAAGACGGTCATTATCTCGAAACTAATTTAAATGTGGCGCAAAAGCAGCAAGATATTTCCATGGCTTATACCATTCCAGTTGATGATCCGAATGATGATTTATGGCGTTTTTCTGCTGGATATAAATTAGAGGATGAACTAACAAACGATACCTACAGTGAAATACTCACGGGGCAAATTCAGCGCCAATGGTTAACCGAAAATAAGTGGGTGCGTACTGCATTTTTACGCCGCGACCAAGAAACCTACCGCATCGGTGATGAAAAGGAAGAAAGTACCGAAATGTTAATGCCGGGCATTAGCTACGCCCGCAAAAAATCAAAAGGCGGCACGACTCCATACTGGGGAGAGCAGTGGCTTATATCTGCTGAGTTTGGTTTAGATGATGTGCTTTCGAGTACTAATCTGATTAGGGTGCAAATGCAACATGCGTGGTTACGTACATACTTAGATAAGCATTTAGTGTTTTTAAAAGCAAATGTTGGTGCAATGCTTGTTGATGATATTGAAAACGTACCTTACTCACTGCGTTTTTACGCAGGTGGCGATCAAAGTGTTCGTGGTTTTGCGTACCAATCAATATCGCCAGAAAATGATGATGGCGATCTCATCGGTGGTAAATACTTACTAACCAGTACAATAGAGTACAACTATCAGTTTGCTCAAAACTGGCGCGCAGCTTTATTTGTTGACGGTGGTACAGCAACGAATGATTTTTCTGATGACTTTGAAGTAGGCGCTGGTTTTGGTTTTCGCTATTTAACACCCGTTGGCCCAGTGCGTATAGACCACGCTTGGGGATTAACAAAAGAAAGTAAAAGCACACGTTTAAGTATTACCATAGGGCCAGAAATTTAATGTCAGTATTAAAAAAGATAACAGCCGCCGTAAGTGCTATTTTTGTCACGTTAGTTGTTGCACTATTTTGTTTGTTATTTACCGCACCCGGTAATCAATTTATTGCTTATAGTGCAAACAAAGCGGTAGATGGACTACATATCGTAATTAAAGATGGCCGTTTTATTTATAATGATGCCTTTAATGTGCGCTTTACTAGCAACGGATTGGATTTTAATGCACAACAATTGAAAATTGATTTGTTTTGGTGGCAGTGCGATGGAATTTGTATAGATAACTTAAGTGCTAAATCTATAAATTTAACATTACCAAAAACTGCAGAGTCACAAGAAGAAGCCGCTGCAGAGCCGCTTGAAAAAATCAGCTTACCTTTTAATATTGCTTTAAAAAACATTGCGATCAATAAATTTACTCTAGAGCATCCAAGTGCAAACGTAAGCGTTAATAACTTTAAACTCTCAGCAAAAGCAGAGGGTTCAAAGCTGACGGTTAAAAGCCTGAATATTCCCACCATACTTGTTGCTTTAAAAGAGCAAGAACAAGATGCGAAAACACAAACGGCGCAAAATACTCAAGCGCTTTTAACGCACCTACCCGCATTACCTAATATAGAATTCACTTCGCCACTTGACTTAGTTGTTGAAGACTTTGAAATAGCTAACATTACGATTGAGCAAAACGAAGCCCAGCATGTTATTGAAAACATCTCGCTGCAATTAAGTGTGGAAGATGCGGTTATTAATTTAGAGTCATTCTCAGCAAAGTATGAGCAGTGGCAGCTTAATACGCACCTTAATGCTGAGCTTGCAGGGAACTTGCCCGTAAAAGGGGATGTTGTTTTACAAAGTGATGAGCACCAAGCCAATTTGCAGTTGAATGGCGACTTATCAAACCTAAACTTAAATTTAGAAACGCAGGGACAATATCCGCTTAGTTTAATGGCAACGGCAAATTTAAAGCAAAAAAACTATCCGTTTGAGTTAAATGGCAAAATTAAACAGTGGCTTATTGATGCACAAAGTAATGAGCTTAAAGTGCGAAATGTAAGCCTCAATGCACAAGGTAATGCCGACGATTACCAGCTTAGCCTGCAGGGGAATAGCCAATTAGGCGCGTACCCAGCTGTTGACTTAAATGCCCAATTAAAAGGCAGTCTCACCAAAGCAACTTTACAAGCGCTAAGCATTAAAGCAAACGAAAGCAGTGCAACTATAAAAGCCAATGTTGATTGGCAAAAAGGCATACAGGCTAACTTTAATGGCACGCTTGCTAACTTAAAAGCGCAGTACTTAACTGATGCCGCTACCAGTGATATTTCAGGACAGTTTAAAGGCTCGTTTAATGCAGCTGACGACAAGTGGCAGCTACAAATGAATAATACAAAGTTAAACGGATTACTTAACGACGTGCCACTAGAATTTGCTTCAAACTTTAAGCTCGACAACACGTTAAAAGCTAATATTGATAGTTTTTATTTAAGTAGTGGCACCAATAAATTAGCACTAAGCGGGCAAGTTGATGATACTTGGCAGGTTGATGGCAAAGTAACGCTTAAAAGTGATGAAAAAGCTAATATTCCATTTACTGCCGATGGCAACGCAAATTTAAAAGTAAGGGGGGAAAGGTTAACGCCCTCTGTTGATTTAGCGCTAATACTCGATCGCTTTATTTTTGATGAAATAAACATTAATAAATTATCAGTAAGAGGGCAGTTAGATACCGCAGCCGATTGGCAAACCGATGTTTCGGTAAGTGTTGGTTCGGCGCTTGTAGCCGAACAGCAAATTAATAGCGTTAAAATTGATATTAGCGGCGACAAAACAGATCACCAACTTACGGCATCTGTAGATGCTGAGCAAGGCAGTGTAGAGTTTGAAGTTAATGGCAAAATTAATAATACCACTTGGAATGGCGAGCTTAGTAATGTAACGCTCAGCGATAAAAAGCTTAGTTTTAGTAATACTAAAAATATTGCCATTATGGTTAATACGCAAAGTGGCGACTTTGATGTAAGTGCACATTGTTGGGCATCTGAGCAAAGTAAATTGTGCATAGACACCTTAGCCCAATCAAAAAACCTCGGTCAGCTAAATGCTAAACTAAGCAATTTAGCTCTTGAGGAGCTTAAGCACTTTTTACCTAATAGCATTCGTACTCGCGGTAATATAACTGGCGATGTAGCGCTTAATTGGCAAAGTGGTGCGCTTAAAACATTACGCGCAAATATCGATTCTAGCGACTTAGAAGCGGTGCTTACCTCGGAAGAAGATCGTTTTAAATTACCAATCGAAACTCTAACTGTTAGTGCATTTTCGGACTCTCAAGTTGGCAAGCTTGAAGCTAATTTAGAATCAAGTGTGCTTGGTAAAATAAACACACAAATTGATATTGACGACATACAAAATACGCAAGCGCTTAACGGCACTATTAATATTGATAAAATACTCCTTTCAGACTTACAACCATTTCTTGAAACCCTTGAGCAGTTAAAAGGTGATATTAGTGGAAAAGTCGCATTAGCAGGTACGTTAAAAGATCCATTATTAAATGGCGAGCTTAATGTGAGCGATATTAGTTTAGAGGGCGAGCAATTGCCTATAGCGCTGCAAAAATCAAATATAAACGTATTGTTTGATAAAACAACAGCCACAATAAAAGGCAACTTAAACGACAACCAGGGCGGTAAAATAAACCTCACCGGTGACGTTGATTGGCAAGGTGCGCAACCTGCTGTAAATGTGGCGGTAGTTGGCGATCAGTTTTATGTACGCGCGCAGCAAGGGGTTACTTTTAAAGTATCGCCGGATTTAAAAATAGGCTTGGCTAATAATGCACTCAAGCTTGCTGGTGAGGTAGTTGTGCCTTACGGTCGTTTAATGATTGAAGAGCTTCCTGAGGGCGCAGTGCAAGTTAGCGATGATGAAATTATTGTTGATCAAAAAACCGAGGCCACAGAAACAGTTCCATTTGATTACGACATAGATTTAAAAGTGATTGTTAAAAACGATGTAAAAGTAGAATCGTTTGGCTTGGAATCAAAAGTTGCGGGTGATTTAGCGATAAAAATGAGTCAAGGAGCACCAATTATAGCCACAGGTGAGCTTAACTTAATTGAAGGTACTTACTTAGCCTTTGGGCAAGATTTAATAATCAGCACAGGGCAAGTCGGTTTTAGCGGTTCAATTGAACAGCCATTTTTAAATATTAAAGCAATACGTAACCCCGATACGACTGCAAATGGTGTCATTGCAGGGGTTACGCTTACGGGTAATGTTGAACAACCAACGCTTAAAATATTTTCTGAGCCTGCGATGGATCAAGCACAAGCACTCGCATATTTACTTAATGGCCAACCTTTAGGTGATGGGGAAAGTTCGTCAAGCGATGCGATGCTCACACAGTTATTACTTTCTCAAGGTGTTAGCCGCAGCGAAGGGGTTGTTTCTAAGGTAGGTGAAACCTTTGGGTTGTCAGATGTAAGTTTAAGCTCATCAGGTAGTGGTGATAGTACCAAAGTAGAAATATCAGGATACGTAGCACCCAGTTTGCAAGTTAAATATAGCGTGGGTGTATTTGATTCGCTCAGTGAAGTGGCTGTGCGTTATCAGTTACTTTCGCAGTTATACATAGAAATAACGAGCGGCCTATATCAAAATGTTGATGTGCTATATAAGTTTGATTGGGAATAACCAAAACTATAATAATTATAAGGATATAAGCGATGAAAAAAATTATATTGCCAGCTCTGCTTAGTGTTTTATTGAGCGGTTGTGCTCAACAACTAGGTAATGATGTTGCTAAACAAGAGCTACTTTTATTGAGCGCGAGTGAGGTAATTGCTAGTGCAGCAGATAATGACTGGCGAGTAGTGAACGCCCAAAATATTTTAAAGGTAACGCTGCCAACGGGCGATGCGTATATTGAACTTAATGAACAGCTTGCCCCAAAGCACGCTCAAAACATTAAAAAATTAGCGCGAGAAGGGTTTTATATAAATACCAGCGTTTATCGGTTTGTTGAGGGTTTTGTAGCGCAAGGTGGCGACAGCTCGGGTAAAAAGTTAATTAAAACTGCAGATAAAACAGTTCCAGCTGAGTTTTATTTAACAACAAACAAACCACTTTTAATTACTGAGCTAAATGGCGACGGATATGCACCAGTTACCGGCTTTTTAAACGGCTTTGCAGTAGCTCAAAACTCAGCACATACGCAAACATGGCAAGTGCATTGTAGTGGCGTGTTTGCAATGGCGCGCGACAACGATATAAATAGTGCGAGCACGGAGTTTTTTGTAACGATAGGGCAAGGCCCGCGCTACCTTGATAAAAATATTACGGTGTTTGGTCGAGTGCTAGAAGGTATAGAGCATTTTAACCGTTTAGCGCGCACACCAACTGAAGGAAAAGCATTTAACCCAATTACTAATATACAAGTCCTTGGCGATGTACAAAGCGATAAAAGTATATTTAAAGTGATGAAAACAAACTCATCGGTGTTTAAAAACTTAATAAATGCTCGTAAAAACCGTGTTGAGCCATGGTTTGTTAAAGCACATAATTACGTTGATGTGTGTGGTATGCCTATACCCACTAAGCGTGAAGTTATACCAATCCGCAATAATACTTAATCATTTTGCGGGGCTAAACGTGTCGTTACCTGCGTTAAAAGATTCTCATTTACGACTGCATGGATGCAGAAGGTAGAGCAATGCAGGAGCAATTGCCGAGAACAACTAAATAGCTAATCTTTTGCCTAGCTATCAACACGTTTTCCCAGCCTTAAAATAGCTCACTTAATTAAGCGAATTGGTATTAATTAAATATACAAATAGAAAAGGAGCCTAGGCTCCTTTTTTTAATACCCATATTCCAATTAAAAATAACCTACTGACGATTAATTTTAACTGCAAATGGCGTATCGTTATAATGTGTAGAGCGATACGGGTTTATATCAAGCCCACCGCGACGAGTATAACGCGCGTAAACCTCTAACTCTTTAATATTAAGTTGTGTTGTTAAATCGCTATAAATACGCTCAACACACTGCTCATGAAATTCGTTATGTGTTCTGAACGAAATTAAGTAACGCAATAACGACTCACGGCATATTTGCTCGCCTGTGTATCGTATAATTACACTTGCCCAGTCAGGCTGAGAGGTAATTAAACAGTTTGATTTAAGTAAATGGCTGTAGAGCGTTTCTGTAACTACGTTATCACTTTTTGCTTTAAGTGAATTTGCATCAATATCGTAATTATTAATTTCAATATCTAAGTCATCAATACATTCACCTGGCAGCGCTGTACACGGTAAGCAATTGTAATCGTCAGGATTGTATAAAGTCACTTTGACAGGGCTGTTAACCGCGTTTGATAAATCATCAATTAAGTGCTGTTTTACTATATCAATGCTTTCAAATCGGGTTTGGTTAAAGCTATTTAAATAAAGTTTAAACGACTTTGACTCAATAATATGGCTGCTTTGGCATTCAAAGGTAAATAAGGCCACGGCAACTTGCGGTTTACCTTTATTGTTTAGCCATGAAAGCTCGTAACCTGTCCAAATATCTTGGCCTTTAAATGGAAGCTCTGCTTCGTCAATATTTAAAGCATCACGATTTAGTTTGCGCGCAATAGGGAAAAGCAAGCTTGGCGTGTACACATCTACATACTCAGTAGATTGGCCTAATACGCTACCTTTAAGGTCTGGAGAATTGCTGTAATCTGTCATGTTTGCTCTTAAATAGTTACAATAGGGACATTATATCTAATTTTAATGAGTTTCACAGTATGTCTGTTGCATTGCTTATAGAACAACTTCATCAAACATTTAGCGAAAATACCCTTAAAAACACTACAAAGTACCCACTTATTGCGCACGACGAACAATGGCCAAGCCCATGTGAAGTTGGTGAGGTTGACGAGCAAGGAAACATTCAATGGCAGGGGGCGCGTCAGCAACCTGCAGGTTCGCTTAATGATTTAGCCAGTGCACTAGAATTTGAGTTTCCAAAAGAGCTTAGCGAGCTATACGGACATATGTACGGTGGAAGTATTTTAGCAAGCATTGATGGGCATCAGGTTGAATTACTACAAGCATGGAACGAAGAAGACTTTAATTTGCTACAGCAAAATATAACGGGCCACGTTTTAATGAAACGCAAGCTTAAGCAGCCAGAAACAGTATTTATTGGTTTAACAGATCAAGATGATTTACTAGTAAGTGTATTGGTGCACACTGGTGAAGTATGTTTAGAGCATGTAGGCAAAAAAACACACCATGTACTTGCACCTAACATTAATGCTTTTTTAAAGGCATTAGAGGTTTAGAGTCTATTCAACAATCAGCTTGGTGCAGTTAGCACCAAGCTATTGTTGCTCATTAATTTAGTGTAACTACTGAAAATCCCACGATATATTAGACACTAAGCCACATGGCTCACACCTAAAGTCGAATAACCCAAACCACGATTCAGGTAATTTCCAGTCGCCATTACAACTAGGGCACTTTCGTTCAAGTTCAGACGCTTTATCTACGCCGCCTACACGGTATAAATAATAATAGGTTGGCTTTTTAGTTAAAAAACTAATTCGCTTTGTTATGTCTTTTCCGCGTCTATATAAGTCGCTTTTAATACTCGATATTTCTTCAAGCGCCGGAAACTCACAACGGGTTGCGCCATTAATTTGAATTTGATCGCAGGCTTGCCAATCTTCTTGCCATTTTATAAGCGTTTTATAGTCACCATTAGCAATTGCCGGAATACGAAATAGCGGCACAGGCAAAAAGTCATCACCACAATAAAGCGGGCTGCACGTATGCACATAGGTTGTATATAAAATATAACTTGATGGTTCTTTGCAGCAATCAGCGCCGTTGGAGTGAATATCTTGTCCGATCACTTTTACTTTTGGCGCAAGTAGCCCAGCACTATGTAACTTTTCGATACTGTGCTTAACAAACGGGCTGTTATTTAGCGGGTGCATTGCATCTTCAGTAGGGCACATTACGCGGGTAATAAAAAATCCATCTTTTAAAACGGTTGGAAATTCTTCCCCCATTATTTGACCATTAAAACGCAGTGCATTTACTAAGCGATTTATTGCTTGTTCGGCTTGTTCTAGGGTGGTGTCTTGGTAGCAATCAAAAGTTAAATCAACAACGAACATTTATAGTCTCAAATTATTTTTGTTCTAGCAGCGCAAGAAGTTTATCGAGTTTTTGCTCAATTCTATCTAATTGACTTGTTTTAAGCTCAGTATTATCTGACTGCTGTGGGTTTCTCATGAAGTTATTAATTGAATCAGGATTGTTTTTATATTGGCTTACTGCTGCAATAATCATAGGCATTGGAACCGGTTGCGCCAAACGGCTTTTAGTTAGTGCTACAGTAGGGGTTTTGCCTTCATCGAGAAGGGCTTTGATTGCATCAAATACAACTGAATTCATTAGATATATAACTCTTTAATAAAATAAATACGCAGCATATAAATGCTGCGCAGATGCTATGTTAGCAATAAATAAGGGAGGGTACATTAAATAAAATTACTTACTTTGACGAATGCGTACATCTAACTCGTCAATTACTTCACTCCAATCTCCGTCTTGTGCAAGGGATTCAGCTAAAAAGTGCTGTTGTGCCTCATCCCAAAAAGAAGCTTCTTGGAGTAATGTTGTGTCTTCTAATTCATGTGAGGCAATAAATGCATCTATTTGCTCATCACTATTTGGTAATCCAAGCTGTGCAAAAAGTGTGTTAATGTCGTGTTTTGTCGTATCCATGATATTGCTCCTTTAAATGAATGAAAATTCATACTAGTACCTAACTGTACCTCCTGCTAGTTAAACTCTCGCTGAATTTACGGTTAATAATTTTAGGTATATAGTTAGGTTTAAAGTTAAACAGCCTATAGCTAAAATAATAAAGGAAATACAATGAGTGTAACCACACCAGCTGATACGTTCAGCGTACAGTATTTAGCTGCAGAAGATATTAGTACTGCAGCGAGCCTAATTTATCAGGCTTATCATGACGATCCTGTATTACTAAACATGCTTAGCTACAATGACGAAAATAAAACAGTTTACGAAAAAAAATTACGATCATTAATTCGCGAAGAGCTCAGTAGTTTTTGGCAAGAAAAACAGCCATTAATTGGTTTATACCGCAACGATAAATTAAAAGCAGTAGCGTGTGTATTTGAATCTAATAGCCAATTACAAGCGCAGCGTTATTGGCACTGGCGTTTAAAATTAATGCTGAGTGCGGGATACTTACAAACAAATCAATTAATAGATAAAGAACAAACAATTAGAGACGCCCTTAAAGAGAAAGGCAATTACTATTTTTTAGCTTTTATTGCCGTAGATCCGCATTTTCATGGACAAGGCTTTGGTCGTTACTTACTACGCGGGCTTGACGACTTAGTTAAATGCAACGCTGAGTCAACAGGGATGGCTGTATTTGTAACACGTAAGGAGCACATTGAATTTTTTAAAACTGAAAAGTTTGAAGCATTTAAACACCTTACTTTTAACCAAGTAGAGGGCGAGTTACTGTTTAAACCAATAATTGAGCCAACTATTTAAAATTATAATGTAAGCCAATGCGCCCAAACGGACATAAGACCGTGAGATATATCTCACATCATCGTAAGCATTGTCACTTAAAGGCTGCTAATAAGTAGCCTTTTTTGTTCTAAGTTATTGTTCTGCAGTGTTTATTTTTTTTTCATTTTTGTGACGTTTATTTATTTTATGTTAAGTCCTATTTCTCCCCCCTGATTGCTTTAAACTTCTCTTCGTCAAGACGACATAGCTCAATGATTGAGTTACTGCCAAGGATACGGAATAGGCAACATAGCAGACGCTAGCAGGAAGCATAAAGGACAAGCTAAAACGGATACAAGGAAGAATAAGGAAGTGCATGAAGCACTTAGTAGCTAGGAGTTACTTTAGGATAATCACGGATGACGCTACAGGAAGTAGCAGGAGCGTTAGTTTACGCAGGACAGCCAAGATGGCAAGTGGACATTGCAGGATGCAAAAAGTGGCAGGAGCTACTTTAAAGGATTACCAGGGATGATGCTACGGGACGTAGCCAAACGATAGATTTCGTGGGTTTGCCAAGATGGCTATGGATATTGCAGGATGCAAAAGTGGCAGGAGCTACTTAAAAGGATTACCAAGGATGATGCTACGGATGTAGCCAAACGATAGATTTCGTGGGTTTGCCAAGGTGGCCATGGATATTGCAGTATGCAATGTGAGGGTAAACAAGGTTGTTTACTCGTTCAGGGGATGATAATACGGATTTAAGATAATGGATATCTAGCAGGATGCAGTCCAATTGGGGCGTAACTTTAGTTACGCCTTAGTTTTTTGTGTTGAATTAAATTTATTAATTTAAGACACATACTCTTAAAGTATATTAAGTTTTATATTTTATGCGGTGGAACAACCACACTTTTCAAAAACTCATTTTCCATAATTAACACACCTTGATAAGCATTTTCACCATCGCTTGAAAATTCAAATATAAATTCACTTTTAATGCCTGGCTTGCCGTTCTTTAAAAAACCAAAGCGGCGTTTTGTGCATGCAACACTCATCAACTGCACCTGCAGTTGCTCACTTTGACGTTTAGCATGAACGTTCGCCGCTTCAGCAACCTTTCGGTTAAGCCAAAATAAGTAAATTACACTACCAATAAGTATGAACGTCCATAAACTTGCCATTTAAGAGAATAACCTTCCAATTGCACGCGCGAGGGTTTCGCTACGATTTTCTTTACGTAATAAGCCTAATAAATGCGGGCGAATAGTTGGTATTGCAACTAAGTCAGCAAAAATACTTGGAAACAATTCTTCAATTTTTTGATGATGCGCGCAATTATCCATAAATACATGTAAGCGTTCAGGGTTTTCTAATTGTTTAAAACACCGCCCAGCGATTGTTAGTAACACGTCAGAGTCGTGCTTCACTGGTGAGCTTAGTACAGTATCAACTAATTGAGCGCATAACCCTTGAGCTTGACCTTTTGAAGCTGATCTTAGTGCTGCGGTTATAGCTAATGTATCGTTATTACTAATTGCGGTCTGTGTGTAATCAACAAGTAACTCACTCATTGATGTTGGTATTTCAACGTGTTCAAGCATGGCACTGAGTGGTTGTAGTACTTCAATAGGTAAATGCGCCCATGCTTTTTGCAGATTACTTAAGTTTGTATCGCTGTCTAAGCGTAGTGCAAAATCGGCAATACCCTGTAGTGCAACACTTTGCCAATTATCAAAACCAATTTTACCGCTAAAGTACAATTGTGCATGCTCGTAATACTGCGATGCAGGCTGTTTTAATAGTACTTTTACTTGGGCGTTAAATGCCGCTAATTTATTTGCGTTTGGTGTAAAAACATAAGGGTTATTATCAAGCTTTCCATCGGCTTGCTCGCCTGTAATTTCAGTGCCTAGCGCTTGAATAACCATATCAGCAAAGTGATCGCGACTAGCACTTACCAGCATACTTTGCTCATCAAGTGAAAATTTTAAAAACCATACATACGGTTCTTTACTGGCTTTAGTATCCCAAAATTGAATAGCGAGCCATGCATGACCAGCAAGTGGATAAGGGTAAGGCACTTGAGCTTGTTCAATAGCTAAAAATTGTTTTTTATCAAGCTTAGTAATGTGCCTGCCAATATCAAAAGCACGCCACTGAGTACCCGCACCATCTAAAAGCTGACCTAATGTAGCTATTTGATCACTCATTGTTTTCTCAACTGTTTTTACTGCAAAATTACATTAATTATACGTCATAGCCGCTTGTGAGGGAACAGGGTATAATTGCATTACATATATAAAAGAGGGTGGTTATGTACCAGCAAACCCAAACTTATTTAGTGCAGCTAACGGCACTTTTACAAAAACACGCGCTTTGGCAAAGTGAGCCAATAGACGCTGAGGCACTGCTTTCAAATACTCCTTTTTGTCACGATACAATGGCATTTGAGCAGTGGTTACAATTTGTATTTATTGAAAAAATACAGCAATTAATAACACATAGGCAACCACTGCCGCGTAACTTTGCTATTGCCCCTATGGCGCAAATGACACTTGTGAATAAAGCCGGAAGCGATGAAATTATTGAATTACTAACAGCCCTTGATACCTTTTTAGGAGAACCAAATGAGTGAGCGTCCAGCGCCTATTGAATATGGCGAGCTGACTATTTTGTATCAAGATGAAAACTATGTGGCTATAAATAAGCCTTCAGGTTTATTAGTGCATCGCTCGTTTTTAGATAAACACGAAACCCAGTTCGCTATGCAAATGTTGCGCGACCAGTTAGGGCAACATGTATTTCCAGTACATAGGCTCGATAGACCTACGTCGGGCGTATTGCTGTTTGCATTGAGCTCGGAAGCAGCTCGCGATATGAACCAGCTATTTATTGAAGGTACCATTGCTAAGCGCTATTTGGCCTTAGTGCGCGGCTTTGCGCCAGAGTCAGTATTTTTAGATAAACCGCTTAAAGAAGAACTTGATAAAATAGCCGATAAGTTTGCAGATCAAGATAAAGCACCGCAAGAAGCGCAAACCCAGTTTAATTGCTTGCACCAAGCTGCATTGCCTATTCCTATAGGTAAGTATCCAACAGTGCGTTACTCGTTAGTTGAGTGTTTTCCAAAAACCGGGCGAAAGCATCAAATTCGCAGACACTTAAAGCACTTATCACTGCCTATCATTGGTGATGTAAATCATGGTGATAACCAGCATAATCAATTTTTTAGAGAGCATTTTGAGCTAAGACGCTTAATGTTATTTGCAACAGAGCTTAGTTTTGTGCACCCTTATAGTAATGAATCAATAACAATTAAAGCGCCACTAGGTGAAGACATGCTTGAAATATGTAAGCAGCTAGGTTGGCCAGAGCAAGAAAAGGATTATTAATGGCACATATTAGTATTTTTGTAGGCAGCGTTAATGGCGGTGCAGAGCGTTTAAGCGATGAAGTTGCAGCCACAATGGAGCAAGCGGGTCATACTGCTACAGTAATTACAGAAGCATCGCTTGATGATATAAAAAATGCATCGCATATTTTAATTGTTACCTCCACAACAGGCCAAGGTGATGTACCGAGTAATTTGGCCGGATTGTACTTTGCAATGAATAGCACTTTCCCAATGCTTACCGATAAACCGTTTGGTGTAATTGCAATGGGTGACAGATGTTACGGCGATACATTTTGTGGCGCAGGGCGAAGCTTTGACGAGCTACTTCGTGATTTACAAGCAAAGCCTGTGGGCAACCGCCTAGAAATAGATGCATGTGAAGATTTTGAACCGTGGCCGGTAACCGAGCCTTGGTTAAAAGTATGGCTAGAAAAACTACCTGCTTAATCCTTTAATTTTAAAGTATTAAAAAAGGAGCGCATGCGCTCCTTTTTACTTTTAATATAGTTTTATAAATTAACTACTTCTGACATCTACTTTAAGTTTTAGCTTTTGGCCAGGTTGTAAGTATTTTTGACCGGCTAAATTATTCCACTTAATAATTTCGTTAACGCTTAGATTAAACTTAGACGCAATACGTGCAAGTGAGTCACCACGGCGTACTTTGTATGTAATAGTACGGTTGGTACTTGCCGTTGCTTGTGGTTTATTAGCTGACTTATACACAGTAAGTTTTTGATTTAGGCGCAGTACAGAGTTTTTCTTTAGCTTATTCCATTTAGCCAACTCATCCATAGTTACGTCATATTCGCGGCTAATGTCCCATAACGTGTCGCCACTTTTAACTGTGTGCGAAAGCTTTGTGCGAGTTGCTTTATTAGCAGCTAAGCGCATCTGCTTTGGTAAATGTTCGCTATTTATAGCGCCATCAGTAAGCGGGACTAATAATTCTTGGCCTACTTTAATCGTATTTGATTTGAGTTTATTAAGCGATCGGATTGCACTTGAGCTCGTTGTAAACTTTTTGGCAATTACTGATAAGCTGTCGCCTCGAGCCACAATATAACGTTGCCAGCGTAATCTGTTTTTAACATCAGTGTTTGCTAGTTTTTGGCTAAATTGCTCTGCTTTATCTACTGGCAGTAATAAAGAATGTGGGCCATTAGGATCAGTTGCCCAGCGGTTAAAACCAGGGTTTAATCTGTATAGCTCAGTAAGCGTCATATCGGCCATATCAGCAGCAAGTGCTAAATCTATTTGCGAGCCAACATCAACCACTTCAACCACTTGTGCATTAATTACTGGTTGCCATGTAACGTTAAAATCATCTGAGCGTTTTAATAAATCGGCAAGTGCTAATAACTTTGGTACGTAGGCTGTTGTTTCGCTAGGTAAATCAAGAGACCAAAAATCGGTAGGTAAATGCTTTTTACGATTCTTTTTAATCGCGCGCATCAAGCGCCCTTCACCCGAGTTGTAAGCAGCAATCGCATTTAGCCAATCGCCTTCAAGTGTTTTATGTAAATACGATAAGTAGTCAAGTGCTGCGCGAGTCGACTGCACTATGTCGCGACGACCGTCGTACCACCAGTTTTGTTTTAAATCGAATCGCTCACCGGTTGCAGGCATAAACTGCCAAATGCCCGATGCGCTGCGATTAGAATAACCAAATGGGTCAAATGCGCTTTCTACAATAGGCAGTAGTGCAATTTCGATTGGCATTTCGCGCTTTTCTACTTCTTCAACAATAAAGTGTAAGTAAGGTTCTGCACGTTTAGAAATACGATCTAAATAGGCTTGGTGGCGAGCGTAATAGTTACGTTCAGTAACAACAGGGCGGTTTTGCGGTATTTCGATAGAAAGTTGGTAGCGAATTCGCTCCCACACATCATCAAACACGGGCGCTTCTTGCTCATCAGAGTCAACTTGCTGATATTGTGCGTTTACCATCAATGCATTGTTAATGTCGTTAGGACTTGCGCCTTCGAGTTGTTGGTTTGCTTGTGTGGCAACTTGAGAGTCTGACTCTAATGTTGTCACAGTTTGACAACCACTTAGCGCTAACGCCAAGGCTACTAATAGGGGAGATTTATTCATAAATACCAATACATCGGGTAAAAAACTCGGCGAATACTACCTGTTATGAGTTAACATTGCCACTTAATGACTTTTTAAAACGCAGAAATAGAATCATCACTATATCTTAAGTTGATGATTCTAATGAAATAAATATTAAAGTATTAGTTTTTGCATTAAAAATTGTCTTTGAACTGTCTCAGACTCGCAAAGTTTCCCCAAGGTTCATTGTTTTTTGTAACCGAGATAAATTTCTCTGGCACTAACTCTATAATGGTTGGCAAATCGCTACGCATAAATGGATTTATTTTTAGCTCCTGTCCAATAGAGGTCGGTAGAGAAATTTGATTATTACTGCGTAATTCATCTACTTTTTTACTGTACTCAAGGAGTTCTGGATTGCGTGGTTCAACTGCTTTGGCAAAGGCAAGGTTAGCTTGTGTGTATTCGTGCGTGCAATAAACAACACAGCTTGCAGGCAGCTCTCTTAGTTTATTAAACGATTCCCACATTTGCTCTGGCGTGCCTTCAAATAAGCGCCCACATCCGCCGCTAAATAATGTATCGCCTGTAAAAGCAAGTTCATCATTTGTGTAACAAATATGATCAAGCGTGTGCCCAGGAGTTGCTAAAATAGTAAAGTTAATATTAAGCACACTGATGCTTTGTCCATCAGTGAGTGCGTGAGTGACGCCTTTAAATGGACTATTTGCAGGGCCATAAACCGATATATCTGGATAGGCGTCAACTAATTCAGCTACGCCATCAGTGTGGTCGTAGTGATGATGCGTAATTAAAATACCACCAAGCGTTAGTTTGTGCTCAGCTAAGTAGGTTAATACGGGATGTGCTTGACCTGGATCGACTACCCATGCTTGGTTACTGTTATCGGTAGTTAAACACCAAATGTAATTATCAGAAAAGGCTTTAATTGCTTTGACTTGCACCATGGTAAATTGCTCTATAAAGTGACACTTATCGCATAGTATAACGAGCTCAAAAAATGAAACCAGCCCTTAGTTTTCAAGAAGGACCCAAACCACTGTCGTGGCAGCAGTTTCCTCATGGGGATTATTTACGCACAGATATTGAACGTAAAATGGAGCAATGGCTTCCGCGTATGTTTGGCTATCATATGCTTAAGTTGGGTAATTTAAGTGGCGAATTAAACACAAGTATAAGTACGATTAAACACCAAGTGTGTGTTGCAGAGCCTGGGCCTTACACTGGGGTAGTTGCTGACATAGATGAATTGCCATTTTACGAGCACAGTATTGATGCTTGTATACTAAGCCACTGCTTAGAGTATCATTCAGACCCACATCACATTTTACGAGAAGCACATCGCACGCTTATTCCGGGCGGTTATATACTAGTGACTGGTTTTAATCCGTTTAGTTTGTGTGGGCTTGCACAAATGCTGCCTTTTAGTGGTCAGAAGTTACCATGGACGGGGCGCTTTTTTACCCCTGCGAGGGTTAAAGATTGGCTAAATTTATTGGGTTTTGAAATTGTAAGTGACGAACGTTTTATTTATTCATCACTGGCAAGAGGTAACAGGTTATCAAGATTTGAGTTTTGGCGGACTTTTGCAAAACAGTATTTAAAACCAATGGGCAGTGTTTATATGCTGGTGGCACGAAAAAGAGTTGCGCCACTTACGCCGATAAAACCTAAGTGGCATGCTAGGCCGCAGTTTGCACCAGTAAAAGGGGCAGGGCTTAGACAAACGTCAAAGCAACACTTTAAATCGTGCGAGCAAAAAAATAATACCAATTGCATTAAATAAGTGATCTATCATAGCGCTAAGAAAATAGCACATTAACAAGGCGAAAATTGTGACATATAGTTGTTCTATATGAATAATTTTTAACGCAGTTAGTGAGTTATTTAATGCGATAGAATGAACATGTTTTTAATAAAATTGGTATAACAACTAGCTTAGAATAAATTTAAGGCTGGTAGCCTACATCTTCTAGTAAATCTTTACTGCCAGCGGCATCGCGCGCTAAATCGTCAACTATTTCGTTGTATTTATTGCCGCTATGCCCTTTAACCCACTTCCAAGTTACATTGTGCTCGCTACAGGCTTTATCTAAGCGTTTCCATAAATCGACGTTTTTAACCGGCTTTTTAGCTGATGTTAACCAGCCACGTTTTTTCCAGTTAGTGATCCACGATTCAATGCCTTGCTTAACATATTGGCTATCGGTTGTTAGGTTTACATCGCATTCTCGAGTGAGTGATTCTAGGGCAACAATAGCCGCGAGCATTTCCATTCGGTTATTTGTTGTGAGTTTATAACCTTGGCTCATTTCTTTTTCGTGGCCGTTATAAATCATAAAAATACCATAACCGCCGGGGCCTGGATTACCTAAACATGAGCCGTCGGTGTAAATCTCTACGGTTTTTTGCACTGTTTTACCTTGATCTTATGTACAATAAAGTGATTATAGAAAGATACCAGAATCAGGCTAAATTCGATATGGCACGTAGACAAATAGTTTTAGATACAGAAACCACCGGCATAGACCCTAAACAAGGGCACCGTATTATAGAAATTGGGTGTGTGGAGTTAGTAAATCGCCGTTTAACAGGCAATAACTTTCACGTTTATATAAATCCACAACGGCCAAGTGAAGAAGAAGCAATCGACGTTCACGGTATCACTAACGAATTTTTACGTGATAAACCGTTGTTTCATCAAATTGCCCAAGAGTTTTTCGACTATATTGAAGGGGCTGAGTTAGTTATTCATAACGCGCCGTTCGATATTGGCCACATGGATAACGAATTTGCGTTGCTTAATCAGGGTTATCCTAAAACAGATACTTTTTGTCAAGTTCTCGACACGCTTAAAATGGCGCGTGACTTGCATCCAGGTCAAAAGAACAACCTTGATGCATTATGTCGTCGTTACGATGTAGATAACGGTAAACGAACGCTTCACGGCGCGCTACTGGATTCTGAGATTTTAGCCGATGTTTACCTTGCCATGACGGGCGGTCAAACAAAGCTGAATTTGAATCAAAACAAAGATGACGGCAGCGAGCAACAGAAGGGCGGTATAAAGCGTTTAAATAGTGATAGAGCCCCATTAGTTGTTCTGCGAGCAAGTGACGCTGAGCAAAGCGCACACGAGGCACGATTGGATCTTGTAAATAAAGAAGGCGGCCAATGTATCTGGCGCGCTGAATAAGGCGATTTAATGAAAACGATGTATTTTGTAACAGCGTTATGTGCCGCTAGTTTATTTACTGGCAATGCATATGGCGTAAAACAAGTAGAAGTGCTCAAGCGCGATGGGCATCAAAATGAGATCCCTTTACTTGATAATCGTTTTCGCATAGATAGCAAAATAGATGAAATAACACTGCTTTTTTTTAGAAAATCAGGTGCACCTGCTGTTATTTTAGTGAGGCCCGATGGCAGTAAGTACTTTGCTGCTGACTCTGTTAAAAACCCTAACTTAGAATGGTTTGACGAACTCAGCTACGATTTAGTAACCATAAAAAAACCTATGGCAGGTCCTTGGCAAGTAATAGGCAGTATTTTACCCGACAGCAGAATAGTTGTATTAGGCGAGATATCTCTAGAAGCAGAGCCTCTTCCTTCAATGTTGTTTAGAGGGGAGACAATAAAAATCACTGGCAAAATACTAAATGACGGTGAGCCAATTAATACAAACCTATTTAGAGATGTTGTGAGCCTTAATGTCGACTTTGTAAGTACCAACAATGAAAACTTTGCTAACTTTGGCGCAGGCATTCAAGAAGTAGCGGAATTTAAAGACGATGGACGTGGATTTGATGAGCGTCCTAAAGATGGTGTGTTTACCGGCGAGTTTACTTTAGATTTTCCTGCGGGTGAATGGACACCAGAGCTTTACGTGGCAACACCTCTGCTGCAGCGTCGCATTGTGCAAAATACAATAGAAGTGCACGAGCCACCTTTTGTAACCGAAGCCGCGTTAGCAGAGCAAGACACAGACGAGCATCTGTTAACTATAAATATAGACCCAAGTATTGTTAAGCCAGAAACAGTCATCATCCAGGGAAAAATCTACTATCCCAATAACGAAGAGCAAATGTTTACCATAGATGCCGCTGCTAAAGACTCACGCCAGCTTAATGTTAAAAATTATGATTGGGGTAGATATAGTGTTGAACTGTCTGTTTTTGGCACTAATATTAATGGCCGTGAATTTATGGCAACGCTGCCAACGTATAAATTTGAAATAGAACGACCCATAGAAGCGGTGCCCGAAATTGATCCTGCAACGATTATTACGCCAGATAAAATGATCGAGAGTGAGCCTGTTGAAGAAAAAATGGCCACCTCGACAATTATTAGTTTAATTGTAGGCTGCAATACGCTCATTTTATTACTCGGATGGCTGTTAATTCGTATATTTGTTCAGAAAAAACCGATTAAATTTAAAGTGAAGCTGCCTTTTTTAAAGAAAAAGAAAACAAGTGAAGGTGATGTTGCCGACACAGAAAAAAATCAAGTCGGTAAAAATGGCTCAAAAAATGACAGATCAGGTGAAATTTTAAACCTTTCGATGACAGATGACTAAAAAACCTATAAAAAAACAAAAAAGCCCTTGACGAAATAGGGGTTGGTTCGTATTATTCACGCCGCTGTCAGGGAGACCTAAACAGCAACGAAAATATGGAGTGGTAGTTCAGTTGGTTAGAATACCGGCCTGTCACGCCGGGGGTCGCGGGTTCGAGTCCCGTCCACTCCGCCATTTTCGTAAAACTTGTAAGTAAAAGCTGGAGTGGTAGTTCAGTTGGTTAGAATACCGGCCTGTCACGCCGGGGGTCGCGGGTTCGAGTCCCGTCCACTCCGCCAACACTTACACAACGTATGGTTGTAAAACATATTCTTATTATGGAGTGGTAGTTCAGTTGGTTAGAATACCGGCCTGTCACGCCGGGGGTCGCGGGTTCGAGTCCCGTCCACTCCGCCAATAAGAAAAAATAACAGTTTAAATATGCGCTGGAGTGGTAGTTCAGTTGGTTAGAATACCGGCCTGTCACGCCGGGGGTCGCGGGTTCGAGTCCCGTCCACTCCGCCAACTATTTAAACAATGTTATATTACAAAATTTGTATGCTGGAGTGGTAGTTCAGTTGGTTAGAATACCGGCCTGTCACGCCGGGGGTCGCGGGTTCGAGTCCCGTCCACTCCGCCAACAAATTAAGTAATAACAAGTATAATGATATCTCTGCGGAGTGGTAGTTCAGTTGGTTAGAATACCGGCCTGTCACGCCGGGGGTCGCGGGTTCGAGTCCCGTCCACTCCGCCATTTGATATCATGATTAAAATTTGTAAGTGCATTACCCCATGCACATACCACTGCGGAGTGGTAGTTCAGTTGGTTAGAATACCGGCCTGTCACGCCGGGGGTCGCGGGTTCGAGTCCCGTCCACTCCGCCACTTGTTATTTCCTCAATAACAAGTTTAAAAATCCTTGATTAAATGATTTAGTAAAACATTCTTTGGCTATCAGCTATCAGCTATCAGCTATCAGCTATCAGCTATCAGCTATCAGCTAT
>NZ_JACJEC010000033.1:0-22121 GCF_014163875.1 Pseudoalteromonas sp. SR43-3
TCTAAAAAGATTCAATCTAAGTTTTACTTAACACCCTGAGTTGTTCGTGCCTCGCTATGCGTTGCTGTTTCCCGTCTCAGTGGGGTCGCATTATAGGGAGATCCGAAAACAGATCAACCCTTTTTAGAAGAAAACTTGAAATAAGGTGCTGTTCGCTGAGAATTTGAGCTAAACACGTTAAAAATACAACATAACCATCAAATTATTAACAACTAACGGGGTTCAAACCTATTTTATATTAGAAGTAGAGTTAAACGATCTTCATATAGAGGCTTACACCCCAGATGATCAATACGATCGTTAATGAAAGTGTTACGGCTGCAGATCCCATATCTTTGGCCCTACCTGACAATACATGTAACTCTGTACTTACTCGATCTGTTAATGCTTCAATGGCGGAGTTTAGTAATTCAACTATTAATATAATAAGCAGTGAGCTAATTAGTATTGCCCAGTGTAATAGTGATGAAGCAAGCCAAAATGAAATAGGAAATAATATAAGGCTTAATAGTAGCTCTTGCCTAAATGCTGCTTCTTCTTTAAATGCTGCTTTAAAGCCAAGGTAAGAGCAATAGGTTGCTTTGAAAACACGCTTGAGGCCTAAGCCATTCGGTTTTAATACATCTTTCATTAATAAACTCTATGAATGAAGGTCAAAATAAAGCCCCGCACTGCGAGGCTTTTTATTTATGCTACGCCGTATTGATCACGGTAAGCTTTAACTGAGGCTAAATGCTCATCCATTGTGCCTTGGCTTTCAAGGTAACTGATAAGATCAGCTAATTTTACAATTGAAATCACTTTGGTATTAAAGTCACGCTCAACTTCTTGAATAGCTGATAATTCAGCTTTACCCTTTTCTTGGCGATCTAACGCAATTAAAACACCACTAAGGTCAGCACCATTTTGTGCAATGATTTCCATCGACTCACGAATCGCAGTACCTGCAGTAATTACATCGTCAACTAGCATAATTTTGCCATTGAGTTCTGAGCCTACTAATGTGCCGCCTTCACCGTGTGCTTTTTTCTCTTTACGATTAAAACAGTAAGGTACATCTTTATCATGATGATCCGCTAAGGCAACCGCTGTGGTTGTCGCTATTGGAATACCTTTGTACGCAGGACCAAATAATACATCGTACTCTATAACAGAATCTTCGAGTGCCGATGCATAAAAGCGACCTAAACGCGCTAAGTCTCGACCAGTATTAAACAAACCAGCATTAAAAAAGTAAGGACTTGTGCGTCCAGACTTTAATGTAAACTCACCAAATTTTAACACCTGCTTCTCTAGAGCAAATTCTATAAACTCTTTTTGATAATCTTTCATATCTTGTGGCCTACCTATTTATGCTAATGCTTGCTTTTGTACGTCAATAATTTCGCGAATAGAATGTTTAGCTAAAGTAAGTAACTCATCTAGCTCATCAAACGAGAAAGGTTCGCCTTCAGCTGTACCTTGAATTTCAATAATTTTACCTGTTTCGGTTAAAATTACGTTCATATCAGTCTCTGCTGCTGAATCTTCAATGTATTCTAAATCGCTAATTGCTTGGCCTTTGTAAATACCAACTGAAATAGCTGCAATCATATGTTTAAGTGGGTTTGAATTAATCATACCTTTTGCACGCATATGTGTTAGTGCATCAACAAGTGCAACACATGCACCACTTATAGAAGCAGTACGTGTACCGCCGTCAGCTTGAATAACGTCACAGTCAATGGTAATTGTGTTTTCGCCAAGTGCTTTTAAGTCAACAGCAGCACGAAGTGCACGTGCAATTAAGCGCTGAATTTCCATAGTACGACCGCCCTGCTTACCACGTGCAGCTTCTCGAGCATTACGCGTATGCGTTGCTCGCGGTAACATACCGTATTCAGCATTGATCCAACCTTTACCCTGACCTTTCATGAAACGAGGAACGCCCGATTCAACAGTAGCTGTACAAAGTACTTTGGTGTTACCAAACTCAACAAGTACTGAGCCTTCAGCATGCAAAGTATAATTACGTGTAAATGTAACAGGTCTAATTTGGTTAGGTGTTCTTTCGCTTGGACGCATTGACGATCCCCTTAATTCAGAATTTGCGACATTATAAGTGTATGTGGGTATAGATACCATGTTGATTTAAATAAATAGCTGTATGCAAAATATTCAGTGTATTAAATTTTCCCTAGAGCTTAAGCAGTGTTACGGTATAATCATCATAATATTGTATTTATAAATTTAGGAAAATATCCATGATCCACAGTATGACAGCTTATGCGCGTCGCGAAATAAAAGGCGATTGGGGTACTGGCACTTGGGAAGTTCGCTCAGTAAACCAGCGTTACCTTGAAACATTTATACGCGCACCAGAGCAATTTCGTGGCATGGAGCCAGTTATTCGTGAGCGTTTACGCAAACACTTACAACGCGGTAAAGTTGAGGTCTTTTTAAAGTTTGTGGCAAATCCTGCCCACGTTGGCGAGCTATCAATTAACCAAGCACTTGCTGAACAACTAATAAATAGCGCTAAATGGGTTCAACAACAAAGTAATGGCGATATTAACCCTGTTGATATATTACGTTGGCCTGGCGTTATGGAAGCAGAAGAGCTTGATATGGATAGCGTTAATACAGCATTAATAGCTGGTCTTGATCAAGTAATCGAAGATTTTAAATCTGCACGTGGCGATGAAGGTGCAAACCTTGAAGAAATGATAGCAATACGCCTTGATGCAATTCTAGAGCAAGTAGAAATTGTAGAAACGCATATGCCTGAGATTGCTAAATGGCAGCGTGAAAAACTTGCTCAAAAGCTAGAAGACTTAGCAGCAAACATTGACGAGTCACGCCTTGAACAAGAACTTATTTATCTTGCTCAAAAACAAGATGTAGCTGAAGAACTAGATCGCTTAAAGTCTCACGTTAAAGAAACTAAAAAAATCCTTAAAAAAGGAGGCGCATGTGGCCGCCGCTTAGATTTTATGATGCAAGAATTTAATCGTGAAGCTAACACGCTAGCGTCTAAGTCTATCAATAGTGACATCACTACTGCAGCCGTAGAGCTAAAAGTACTAATTGAACAAATGAGAGAACAGATCCAAAATATTGAATAGTTTTCAGCTAAGTATGGCACATTCATAACTTATCAAAACCCGAGCTTAGCTCGGGTTTTTAGTAATACCACTAATGATACTTTGAGTATTGTTACCAAGTATCTTCACCTAAGGTTAAAGCGGCATCTTAAATCGTACTTTATTTTAGACATTAAAAAGCCCGAGACTAAGCTCGGGCTTTTTGGTAATAATTAGCTAGGCTAATAATTACGCTACGATAGTTGCTACAACACCAGCACCTACAGTACGACCACCTTCACGGATAGCAAAACGAAGACCTTCATCCATCGCGATTGGTGCGATTAGAGTTACTGTCATCTTGATGTTATCACCAGGCATTACCATTTCTACGCCTTCTGGTAACTGTACGTCACCAGTTACGTCAGTTGTACGGAAGTAGAACTGTGGACGGTAACCTTTGAAGAATGGAGTATGACGACCACCTTCATCTTTAGAAAGTACGTATACTTCTGAAGTGAATGTAGTATGTGGGTTGATTGAACCAGGCTTAGCTAGTACTTGACCACGTTCAACGTCTTCACGCTTAGTACCACGTAGAAGTGCACCAATGTTCTCACCAGCACGACCTTCGTCAAGAAGTTTACGGAACATTTCAACACCAGTACAAGTAGAACGAGTTGTATCATTGATACCAACAATTTCTACTTCGTCATTGATGCGGATGATACCTGCTTCAACACGACCAGTTACAACAGTACCACGACCCTGGATTGAGAAAACGTCTTCGATAGGCATGATGAATGGCTTATCGATGTCACGCTCTGGCTCTGGGATGTAAGAATCAAGTGCGTTTGCAAGCTCAACAATCTTATCTTCCCACTCTTTCTCGCCTTCTAACGCTTTAAGCGCAGAACCAGCGATTAGAGGTAAGTCATCACCTGGGAAATCGTATTCAGAAAGAAGTTCACGAACTTCCATTTCTACTAGTTCAAGTAGCTCTTCATCATCAACCATGTCACATTTGTTCATGAATACGATGATGTAAGGAACGCCAACCTGACGAGAAAGAAGGATGTGCTCACGCGTTTGTGGCATAGGGCCATCTGTCGCAGCAACTACTAAGATCGCGCCGTCCATTTGAGCAGCACCAGTGATCATGTTTTTAACATAATCGGCGTGACCAGGACAATCTACGTGTGCGTAGTGACGTGTAGGTGTATCGTATTCAACGTGAGACGTTGAAATAGTGATACCACGTTCGCGCTCTTCTGGAGCGTTATCGATTGATGCGAAATCTTTAGCAACACCGCCGTATACTTTTGCAAGTACGTTAGTGATTGCTGCAGTTAGTGTAGTTTTACCGTGGTCAACGTGGCCGATTGTACCAACGTTTACGTGCGGTTTTACGCGTTCAAACTTTTCTTTTGCCATGACGGAACCTATCAGTTTTGTGTATCTAAATTACATATGAAAATAATCCACCAAAGGTAGATTAAGTTAATCTTTTTCAAATAGTATTTTCTGACAGATAAAGGAAGTAATCAAGGAGATTCTTAGGACTGGTGCTGATAGGCAGAGTCGAACTGCCGACCTCACCCTTACCAAGGGTGCGCTCTACCAACTGAGCTATATCAGCAACACAAGAACTGGAGCGGGCAGCGGGAATCGAACCCGCATCATCAGCTTGGAAGGCTGAGGTAATAGCCATTATACGATGCCCGCATAAAAATCTGTTCTTAAACTACCTCTAACCGTCAAGAATAAAGTGGTGGAGGGAGCTGGATTCGAACCAGCGAAGGCTGAGCCGTCAGATTTACAGTCTGATCCCTTTGGCCGCTCGGGAACCCCTCCACGATAATTCTCTACTAATTCACTTCCGGTAAAAGGAAAGTGGTGCCGACTAACCGAGTCGAACGGTTGACCTACTGATTACAAGTCAGTTGCTCTACCAGCTGAGCTAAGTCGGCACTGCTTTAGTACGGGGCGAGATATTAGAGTAAGGTTTATTGGGATGCAACTATAAAATTAAAAAAAGTGTAAATTTTTAGTTTAAATGCTCAATATTCACGCGAAAACACGTTTTTTGCACTTTTTTATGTTGTTTTGCTTAGCTGGTGCCAGTAATTTAACCCCTTCATTACGAGTAATGAATCAAAAACACTTCCCTCAAATTGCTGTTGTAAAAGCAAGCCATAGCCACCAGCAAAAATTATTTGTACTTTTTGCTCTGTTTTTTTATCCGTTAAGTGCAACTTAGCTTGCTCAATTGCTCCAATGGTTGCTACTAAAGCACCATTTTTTAAACCATTAGGCGTATTTTTACCCAGTTCATTGGTAAATGGAGTTTTACCATCATCAAAAACACGTTGAGTATTTTGTGTAAGTGATGAGGTCATTAAATCAAGCCCAGGTAAAATCCAGCCACCTAAATGCAACCCTTCACTACTAAGCACATCAATTGTTGTCGCAGTACCCGCATCAACAACAATGCATGCTGTGTTTGGATATAACGTAAATCCAGCAATAAGCGCAAGCCACCTGTCTATGCCTAAGTTAGCTACATGCTCGTAAGCGCATACAAGGTCTCCAAGCGTTTTGGTTACCTTGGCTTCAAAACAAATAATATTATTGCTAGCCGCTTGCGCGAGAATATCGTTTAGTAAATCACTGCGCCCTACACATGCATAAATCACTTCGGTTATTTGTAACCAAGGCAGGTTATTTATATCTGCCGGTTGTGTTTGCTCGTTATGCCACAACACAGCTTTTAATGATGTATTTCCTACGTCGATCAATAATCTCATAATTGCGCCTTTCTAAGGGAGACTTCCCCACCGTAATAACTTTTTACTTCCCCGTCTTGGCGAATTCGTATTCCACCTTGTGGGTCAATACCTTCACATATTCCACGCCAACTTCGGTGTCCTGTGTTTAGTTCAACATATTCACCAGCAAACGCATTGAGCGAATTCCATTGCTCATACATAGCTTGCAAGCCTGTTTGACGATACTGCGCTAAACGCTGCTCTAAATGGTGAGTAAGAGAAGCCACAAGTTGGTTTTTATCAAGCTTTTGAGTATGTTGATTTAAGTCGGTCCACGCTTGGTCTATATGCTGACTAAAGCTCTCAGGCATTTGTAAATTAATACCGATACCAATCACTAACTGACAAGGTCCTTGCGGTTGTCCATCTAATTCAACCAATACACCTGCAAGTTTTTGCTTATTTATATAAATATCGTTAGGCCACTTAAGTTCTACGTCAACTTGGTATAACGCTTTAATAGCATCATAAACAGCAAGGCCTACCGCAATTGATACGCCCATTGCAGCTTGTAAGCCGTCATCTAAACGCCAAAAGTAACTGTAATACAAATTAGCGCCAAATGGGGATTGCCAAACACGGCCGCGTCTACCACGTCCTGCTTGCTGCATTTCAGCAACAATAACAGTGCCAGACTCAAGCGTTGTTTTGGCCTGTATACGGCGCATAAGCTCGCTGTTAGTCGAATCAATAATAGGGTGTACTTCTACATCGGCAGTATTTGCACCTAGCGCTTTGTAGTGCTGATCAATTTGCGTTTTATTTAAAAGGCCCACCTGACTATTCAAACAATAGCCTTTGCCAGTCACTTTAAAAATATCCAAGCCCATTTCTTGTAACGTTTTAATATGTTTACTTACCGCAGCTCGGCTAATACCTAGCTTTTCACCCAAGGCTTGACCAGATACAAACCCTCCTTGGTTGAGTGCATTTAAAATAGCGAGTTTGTTTCCATCAGGTGCTTTCATTACTTAGGCTCCGCGTTAATATGGCATTCGCTGCGTGCATCCATTAAACGTACTTCGTGCTCTAACATAATGTTGTAACGCGTATAAACAACTTGCTGAATGTGTTTAATCATTTTTATTAGGTCGCTGCCTTCACTATTTCCGTGATTAACAAGTACTAGAGCTTGTTGTTGATGCACTTCTATACCAGCCTCGCGGTGCCCTTTTAAACCACTTTGATCGATTAACCAACCTGCCGCGACCTTGTGATGACCTTGCCCATATTCGTAATGAGGTAAATCGGCAAATTGCTTTAATAGTTCAGCTAACTGCTGGTTGGTTATTATAGGGTTTTTAAAAAAGCTGCCCGCATTGGCAAGTGTATATGGGTTAGGTAATTTGCTATTACGCGTTTTTATAACCTGATCGAATACTGCTTGCGGGGTGATGCTTGAGAGCTGCTGCAAAGGGCCATAACTTAATGCTGGTTGCCATTTTGTTGGGAGCGCTAAGTGTACTTGCGTGATCACCGCTTTATTTTTAAGGGCATGTTTAAATATTGAGTCTCTGTAAGCAAATTCACATTGCTCGTTATTTAATGAATGCATAGTGTTAGTGGTTATATCAAAGTACTCTACCAACTCAACAAATTTAGCTATCTCAACACCATAAGCACCAATATTTTGTACCGGCGATGCGCCAACAGTACCCGGTATAAGTGCTAAATTTTCAAGCCCTGGTATATTTTTCTCTAATAAATAGCTAACTAGTTGATGCCAATTTTCGCCTGCGGCAATACTTATTAGTGTGTCGCTCTCACGCTCGGTAATTTTAATACCTTTTAAAGCTATTTTTATAACCGTACCCATGTAGTCATTTAAAAATACGGTATTACTGCCCTCGCCCAGCAAACAAAACGGTGCACTAAAATTTTGCGTTTTAAGTTGCTCAAGCTGAGTAATTTCAACAAAATTTTGGCATTGGCTGTTTAATGCGAATGTATGTAAGGAGTGTAATGAATGCGCCACAAAGCTCTCTAAAAATACCGGTAACTAATCGCAATAGTTTACCTCATCGTCGCAAATGTGGCACTAGATTGTAAAAATCACTCAACCCGCCGTGTCAATCGTGATATAAAACCAGCACTTTTTTATTTGTGTTCAGAGTAATGATGAAAATTAAACCTCTTTTTTTAAGCCTCGCTATGGCGGGTATGTGTTCGCAAGCAATGGCTAATGCGATTGACCAAAACTCGTATGCTAACCTTGATGATGTTGTTACTACTCACTTAAACCTTGATTTAGATGTCGATTTTGCCGACAAGCAGTTAGAAGGTTTTGTAGAGCATACTCTTCAGTGGAACAACAGCAAAAGTAGAACTCTCGTACTTGATACCCGCGACTTAGACATTGATAAAGTAATGTACAAAGATCAAAGCGGTAACTGGAAAAAAGCGACTTTTGATTTAGCTAAGCGAGATGACGTTAAAGGTTCAAAGCTTACTATTGTGTTTAAAAACCAAGCTGAAGTAGTTCGTATTTATTACAACAGTCGTCCAGAAGCTTCAGGCCTGCAATGGTTAACACCAGAGCAAACGGCAAGTAAAACGCATCCATTTATGTACAGCCAATCGCAAGCAATTCATGCACGTAGTTGGATCCCAGTGCAAGATACACCCGCAATGCGTGTAACTTACTCTGCACGAATTCATACACCAAAAGATATACGTGCTGTAATGAGTGCCGATAACAAAGATGCGCTTTATAAAGATGGCGACTACATTTTTGATATGCCACAAGCAATTTCACCTTACCTAATTGCTATTGGCGCAGGTAACTTAGAATTTAAAGCAATGTCGCATCAAACAGGCATATTTGCTGAACCGACAATTTTAGATGCCTCTGTTGCTGAATTTGACGACACCCAAGCCATGATCGATAAAACAAACGCGATGTACGGCGAATATGCATGGGGTCGCTACGACTTATTAATGCTACCACCAAGTTTTCCGTTTGGTGGCATGGAAAACCCACGCTTATCATTTATTACTCCAACGGTTGTTGCCGGTGATAAAAGCTTAGTTAACCTTATTGCTCATGAGCTTGCTCATTCTTGGTCAGGTAACTTAGTAACTAACGCAACGTGGGAAGATTTATGGTTAAACGAAGGTTTTACCTCGTACGTTGAAAACCGCATTATGGAAGAAGTATTTGGCCGTGACCGTGCGGTTATGGAACAAGCACTTGATTCAGCGTCTTTACGCGCACAACTTAAAACAATTGATGCACCAGATACACGCCTTAATTTAAAACTTAACGGCCGCGACCCAGACGATGCATTCAGTTCAGTGCCTTACACTAAAGGTCAATTATTTTTAATTTACCTAGAAAACAAATATGGTCGCGATAAATTTGACCCGTTTGTAAAAGCGTACTTTAAAGAGTTTTCGTTTAAATCACTTACTACCGCGCAATTTGTTACTTACTTAAAAGCTAACTTAATTGAAAAGTATCCTGGTGTTGTAAGCATGGATAAAGTAAACGAATGGATTTTTGAACCTGGATTACCAAGTGATGCGCCAAACCCTACTTCTGATGCATTTGATAAAGTAGATACTGCAACAGCAGCATGGCTAAAAGGCGACACAACTGCAGCTCAACTGCCAACAGCTGATTGGTCTGTGCATGAGTGGCTACACTTTTTAAATAACTTACCACGTGATTTAAGCCAAGAGCACATGGTAGAGCTTGACTCAGAATTTAACCTAACACAGTCAACTAATGCTGAACGTGCATTTGCTTGGTTTATGCTAGCAGTAGGAAATGGTTATCAGCCAATTTACCCTGCACTTGATAAGCACTTATCAGGCATTGGCCGTCGTAAGTTAATTGTACCGTTATATAAATCCCTTATCACTAACGGTAAAAAAGAGTGGGCACAAAGCGTGTACTTAAAAGCACGCCCTGGGTATCACCCTCTTGCACAAGGTACTATTGACGCATTATTTGAATAAATAGCGTTAACTAGAAACTAAAAAGGGCCAAATTTGGCCCTTTTGTTTTGCTATTTTTCTACTTTGTCACTTTTTCTAAAAAAGCTTTACGCTCTGCAGTTGTGGCTTGTTGCCACCAAAAATCAAGCATTTGCGGCGCACTTGGCATGCCTTTATCTGTAATGGGTGCTATCGGCTTTATTGGCTGACGTCCTGCAGGCATTGTATTTTGCATTACCGGTTTATTGCTTGCTAGCTGCGTGTTAGAAATAACACTTAAAGGCTTTGCAACAGCGCTACTTTTTGCTTTTAAACTAACTTGTGGTGCTTCTGCAAATACTTTTGCAGATACTGCATTTTCAGCACGATTAAACACTAAGGTATAATCTTTACCTGCTTCAACAGTTACACTTACCCAAAATGGTTCCGACTCCACAACTTCATGCGTGTCATAATCATCTTCATATAAATCAGTATATTTTAGCCTAAGCTGGTAAGTTCCTGGCGCAAGCTCTACATCATCAATACGGCTAAACAAAGAGCTTTCTAGCATTTTATCGCCCACTTGTAGTGGTACAATTTCTTCTGGAAAGTGAATATTTTCAGCATTAGCCGAAAAACTAAGTAGTAATGCAACTGCACTACTTATTAAAATTGGTTTAAGCATATTAACTCCTTTATTTGATTTCAGTTTGACACTGCTTTGAAAGTTTGTCATTAGTGAGCTTAAAATTCATAACACTAAATTAGGAACACACTATGAACCAAGAGACTATTTTTACCAAAATAATTAATCGTGAAATTCCGGCCGACATTGTCTACGAAGATGAAGACACCCTCGCATTTAAAGATATAAACCCACAAGCGCCATTTCATGTGTTAATTATCCCCAAAAAAGCAATTGCTACTATAAATGATATAAATCCTGAAAACTCACATTTAGTAGGCAATTTATACGTTGTTGCGGCAAAATTAGCTAAGCAGCACAATTTTGCTGAGGACGGATACCGCGTGGTCATGAACTGTAATGAACATGGTGGACAAACCGTTTATCACATACATTTACATATGCTTGGCGGTAAAGAAATGGGATGGCCACCTTACCAAAATGTAAAAAAAGTAAATTAATTAAATATTTTTATCTAACTATTCCGCTCAACCAAGTAGTTACAAATGTTATGATTTTTCATGGTTATAAAGAATAAATAGTTACTTATTTGCAACATTTTATGTTTAAATAATCGTAAAATCGTATTTGTTATTGAGTGCTTCAGCGACTTTCTAATACAAAAGGTGCGGAAGTCGTGATAAACTTAAACAGTCAGCTTTATAAAAGAGTATAAAAACATGAGCAGTTCAGCCTTTTTGTTATTAGATCAAGAGCCAATTAACACTATTGGTATTAACGTTTTAGAACCTTTGTTAAAAACGCAAGGCCTTGACGTAACCACGGGTACTAATATTTTAGATATACCTGAAGGGACTCGACTTTTGTTTATCGAAACATCTAGCAAGGATGCATGGGGAAAACTAAAAGAACAACTAGTAAACCTACGTATTAAATGCGATATCATATTATTTAATCTAGACGAGAACCCTGAGCTTGCTAATCGTGCATTGTTGAGCGGTATTCGTGGCGTATTTTACACAACAGATAACGCCGATGTATTAATGAAAGGTATTCGTTTACTACTTGAAGATCAGCTTTGGTACCGTCGCGATATTATGTGTAATGCATTAAATCGTATGCTGCAATTTAATAAAGATGCGCTGCATAAACTAACCGAAGGGGATATTGAGCCTGTTAAACTTACTAAGCGAGAAAAAGCAATAATCTCACTAATGAGTAAAGGTTCGAAGAATAAAGAAATCGCTGAAGATTTAAGCATCAGTCCACACACAGTTAAAACACATTTATATAGCGCATTTAGAAAAACTAAATGTCGTAACCGTATTGAGCTCCTATCTTGGGCACAACAAAATATCCCTGATGAAATTCGTTAATCATATATTTAGTTTAAAATTAAAAACAGACACTTAGGTGTCTGTTTTTGTATGTGTTACACACTTATTTAATACCAATTTGATTGCCTAAGTAATCTGTTTTGATAATTGGTATAAGTGTATACTTTTGATAATCTTAGTTTAAAACTACTTTGCTGGAATATTAATGCTCGACTCTTTCACTCTTTATTTTGCCAGCATCGCCATCATGGTTGTAATGACCTTACTTAACTTTTTAACATGGCGAACAAACAAACAAATATCGGGCACGCTGCTATGCATTTTCTATCCCATATTGCTATTAGGCTCTGTTATTGGTTTTACGCTTGTTGGTGATACACATAATTTAGTGATTATTAGCGCTGCTAGTAGCATGATGTTTGCCGCATCAATAGTGCATTGTTTATCGCTCAGTCAGTTTTTAAATTATCACGGTATTGGTTTTAAATTACTTTGCTCAGTAACTGCTTTTTGCACTGTAATGCTTGGCTATTACACCTTTTTTGACCCATCTTTACACGAAAGAGTGATTGCATCCGATATACAGCACATAGCAGAAGCCGGCTTTTTACTCTTTATATTTATTAAGTACGCGCGCAAACCCTACCCTAATGGCAGCATTGTATACATAACCATTTTAACGCTTGTTGCTTTGAGCTTTATTGGCCGCTCGTTATTTATGGATAACATTGAACAAAAAAATCTTTTAGTAAACGGCTGGTTTAGCTCTTTATTATTTTTAAATGGGGTAATTGCGCCCATGTTTTATGCTTCAGGTATGGCGTTATTATGTAATGAGCGCAGAGAACAGCACCTCAATAAACTCGCCGATAAAGCACAAAAAGATTTAGAAATACGCGGGCTCTTTTTATCAACAATAAGCCACGAAATTCGCACCCCACTAAACGGTATTTTAGGCAGCGCCCAACTTGTTATGAACCAAACAAGTGATACCCGCAATAAAGCCTATTGCGAGGCAATTATAAATTCTGCCGAATCACTTAACTTGTTGGTAGATAAGGTCCTTGATTACGCGAGCCTAGATCAGAGTGACGAAGCGCTTTACGAAGAAGATGTAGAATTTAAAACATGGCTTAATAATTTATGTTTATTACTAAGCCCAATGGCCGAGCAAAAGCAGCTAAAATTTGAGCTTATCTATAATATTCCTGAGCAAGCCTGTTATTACTGCGACCAACAAAAACTTAGACAAATAATTATTAATTTAGTCGGTAACGCTATTAAATTTACAGATCACGGAACCGTTAAAATTCAGGTTGATTTAGTATTAGAAAAACAACTTGAGCACACGATAAAAATTAGTGTCAAAGATTCAGGACCAGGTATAGAAAATGACGAGATAGCCTACTTAACAGAACCTTATGTACAAAGTAGCGCAGGCAAAGAAAAAGGCGGAACCGGCCTTGGTTTAGCTATTACTAGCCGCCTGCTTGAAAAGCTCAGTAGCCGACTCGAAATAGCCAGCCAGCTTGGTACTGGTAGTGTATTTAGCTTTACCGTTACTTTTACTTTAGGTGAATTAAGCCTTGTAGAGCAGCGCCATCAAACTAAAGATTACTTAACAGGTCTTGATGTATTACTGGTTGAAGATTTAGATTTAAATCAAAAAATTGCTATAGAATTTATGGCCGACGATGAACACAAAATTAAGCTCGCAAAAGATGGGAAAAGTGCCATAGAGCTCATGCAAGCTCACCACTTCGATGTTGTTTTGCTTGATATGAACCTACCTGATTTAACAGGGCAAGAAGTACTTAAACGTCTAAAACGCATTGATCATAAAAATCAACGAACGCCAGTACTCGCATTTACTGCAAGCCTTAGCCCTGACGAAGTAAAAGAGTATTTAGAATTAGGAATAAAAGACATTGTAGGCAAGCCTATTAAGCATGAAAAGCTTCGCCAAGCACTTAGTGACTCTCAATCTAATCAAACTGCGAGCATTGCAGTAGAGCTTATTGATACCTTGTATGACAAAACAGCGGCCGAAACACTCACCAGCTCATTTAGTGAAGATGAAGTGTCTTCAATTTATAATGAATTTGTGCTTTCAGCCCGCAACAAGCTAATTCGCTGTCAAAAGCTTATTGATCAACATCCAGAGCAATGCATTAAGCTTTTACATCGCCAAGCAAGTACCGCTCTGCAACTTGGTTTTAATCGCTATGGTATTGAGCTTAAAAAAATAGAGCGCCGTTTACTCGATAAAAAGCCACATAACGACATGCTTGATGAAGCGTTAGATCTGTGGCAACGCAGCTTAGAGCAATATTTAAAGTTTGTGCGTGGGCAGTTAGAGTAATAGTGAATTAGCTTTAAAAAAGCTAATGATTAACCCCTTCCATATTTATCATCAAATCGCTCTATATCGCTTTCATCAAGTACAGCACCGGTTTGCACTTCAATAACAATTAACGGCTCTTTTTGATTATTAGCCAAGCTATGAATTTGCTTAGCCGCGATATAACACGATTGGTCATGCGTTAGCGTATACGCTTGCTCATCAATACATACATTTGCAATACCCGAAACCACCACCCAATGTTCAGCGCGATGCTGATGGCGCTGCGTCGAAAGCTTAGCACCGCTATTAACAGTAATTTTTTTAACTTTAAAGCCTGTGCCTTCAACCAAAGTACGGTAATTCCCCCATGGGCGAAAAACCACTTGATGATGATTAAGTTTATCGGCCTGTGTTGTAGCAATTTGCTTAAGCAACAAAGGCAAAGAATCTAGCTCATTTTGGTTTGCAATTAACGTGGCATCATGAGTATGAATAATTGCTAAATTGCTTACTCCAAGCGTGGCAATAGTGTGTTCAGCCTCGTTAATAACTAAGTTATTAATACTTTTTTGAGCAATATAATTAGCGTTTAAACTATTACCGTTTTTGTCTTTTTTTGTAAGCGCATCAAGGGATGAAAAACTACCTACATCACTCCATTTTAAATCAACAGGCATAACAACTGCGTTATTACTGCGCTCTAAAATGGCGTAATCAATTGAATCGCTTGGGCAGTGTTCAAGCGCACTGTTGCTTGGGCGGGTAAACCCTAAATCTTTAGTAAATTGCGCCGCTGCAGCGACACTCGTTGCTATTTTTGGCGCAAACCGTTCGAGCTCTTTTAGATAGGCTGCAGGGGTAAATAAAAACATCCCGCTATTCCAGCTATAACCACCTTGAGCTAAATAACGGTTCGCTGTATCTAAGTCAGGCTTTTCTTTAAATTGTGCAACATCGTAACAACCCGTTCCAACAATAGGCGCGCCTTGTTTTATATAGCCATAACCGTTATGAGGCTCTGTAGGAGTAATAGAAAATGTCACTAGCTTTCCTTGCTCAGCAAGTTTTACAGCTTCAGGGAGCTTAGCCGTTAATACATCAAAGTTTTTAATATGATGATCGGCAGGCATCACTAATAGCGGGCCGGTAATCCCATTTTGCAGCGCATAGTGGGCGGCTAATGCGATGGCAGGCGCGGTATTTTTACCTTTAGGTTCGAGTAATAATGCAGTAGGAATTGAGCTTTCAGCCTGCTCGGCGGCAATAAATCGGTGCTGCTCGTTACACACTAAAATAGCATTATCAAACAACTCATTAGAAACACGCGCCAACGTACTTTGTAGCAATGACATGTTTTCATTTAGTAGTGGTAAAAATTGTTTAGGCATTGCTTGGCGAGAAAGCGGCCACAAGCGAGAGCCTATGCCACCTGCTAAAATTACAGGAGTGATTAAAGTGTTCATAATGTACATTAGCCGCCAACAAAAATATCAGCGACTATTTTAACACTTTATTGGCTCTGCGCTAAATTAACGTGTTTATATTAATGTAAAAGAGTCTGCATCTAAATAGGCAGGAAACGCTGCTTTAAACTCATCCAGTGGCGCTTTTTCAAGCGTGATAGTAACTAGTTGCTCAGTGTTATCTTGCGCTTTAGTTAACGCATCGCCTTTGAAGTCGTATACTGCCGTACCGCCATTGTGCGCCACACCATTACCGTCTTCCCCCACGCGATTAACACCTACTACGTAACACAGGTTTTCCATTGCACGCGCCATAAGTAACGTATCCCAAATATGGCGGCGTACAGCAGGCCAATTTGCTACGTTTATCATTACATCGTAGTCGTTATTATTACGTTGAAATACCGGAAAGCGCAGGTCATAGCATACTTGCGGTAATAGTTTAAAACCATTGATTTCAAAAACTTTGCGCGCTTGCCCTGCTACAACATAATCGCCCTCGCTGCCTAAGCGAAATAAATGGCGCTTATCGTAATAACTCACCTCACCATCGGGTTTTACCCAATAAAACCGATTCGCTTTTTTATCGCCTTGTGCAACAAGTACCGAACCCGCAATAACCGCATCATGTTTATGAGCCTGCGCCTTTAACCACGTCAGTACTTTACCGTTTTCAGGCTCTGCACAATCTAAATTAATGGCAAAGCCAGTCGAGAATGTTTCGGGCAGTAAAATAAGATCGGGCTGATGCGTAATTGCTTCAAGCTGCTTATTAAACATGGCTAAATTAGCATCTTTATCAAGCCAATAAAGCGAGCTTTGCAATGCTGTAATGGTTAAAGTTGACATAATATTTGCGCAGCCTCTATGAGAGTGTTGTCGTTTTTAGCAAAGCATAAACGAATTACTTTGTCGGTTGGTGGATTTTGATAAAAAACACTTAACGGAATAGCCGCAACACCGGCTTGCTCAACTAACCAATGGCAAAATTCAACATCGTTTAAATCCGATACATCGCTGTAATCTAACAATAAAAAGTAAGTGCCTTGGCTAGGTAAAATTTTAAAACGGCTGTTACTTAAATGACGCGCTAATAAGTCGCGTTTTTGCTGATAAAACCCGCTTAGCTCATCTATATGCTCACCTTGCTGCTCGAGCATATCGGCAAGCGCATGCTGTGCGGGGGTAAAACTTGAAAACGTAACGTACTGATGAATTTTTCTAAATTCGACAGCTAAATCGGCAGGTGCAATACAGTAACCCATTTTCCAGCCAGTGCTGTGAAACGTTTTACCAAAACTCGATACAACAAAGCTTTTGGCAAATAATTCATCATCGCGTAATACGCTTAAATGCGGTTGTTCATCAAACGTAATGTGCTCATATACCTCATCGCTTATTACATACAAATTGTGAGTACCAACTAACTCTTTAAGCGCTTTTATATCTTGTGGCTGTAATATTTTACCGCTTGGGTTATGAGGCGTATTAATAATAATTGCACGGGTATTTTTAGTAATAGCTTGGCTTACTACTTGCCAATCAATGGTGTAATTTGGCGCACTTAAAGCAATGTGTACCGACTTTCCACCAGCGAGTTCAATTGCCGGTTGGTAAGAGTCATATGCAGGGTCAAATACAATCACTTCATCACTGGGGCGCACAATTGTTTGAATAGCCACAAACAATGCCTCTGTTGCACCCGAGGTAACAGTCACTTGATCAGCTGCGTTTATATCAGCTGCATATTTGCGCTTTGCTAAATCAGCAATTTGTTGCTGTAATCGTGGTACACCACTTGAAGGTGAATATTGATTAACGCCCTGCTGCACATAATAATTTAACTGCGTTTTTAAAAGATCAGGAGCATCAAACTCAGGAAAGCCTTGAGAGAGATTAATTGCCGAAAACTCATTAGCCAACCCGCTCATTTGGCTAAATATACTAACGCCTAAATTTGGTAATTTACTTTCAAACACGTGATGCCCTTAATGATGGTTTTGCGCTTAAAGCGATGCTATCATTGCTTAAAACAGAAGTATAGCCGTCTAAAAACAATTAACTTTACGCTCATTAGTGAGGAATGTATGCAAAACAATACCGCTATTTCACAACTTATTGAAGCCGGAAAATGGGTTAGCCAAAAAGGCTGGGTACCCGCAACAGGCGGAAACTTTTCAGCTCGTACTAGCACTGGCTTTGTTGTTACAGCAAGTGGGCACGATAAAGGCTCACTGACGCAAGAGCATTTTTTGCAATTAGATCACCAAGGCGAGCGCCTAGCAGGAGCTGTAAAACCATCGGCAGAAACACAATTACACCTAAGTTTGTATCAGCTTATACCTGATGCGCAGTGTGTTTTGCATACTCACTCTGTAGCCGCTACCGTACTGTCGCAAATTACCCAAGGGCATCAGCTTGATTTAACAGGCTATGAAATGCAAAAAGCACTGAGCGGCTTTACTTCGCATTTAGAAACGCTGAGCATTCCTATTTTCGATAACGATCAAGATATTGACCGATTAAGCCTACTGGTCAGTGACCATCATTTACACACGCCTATAGAGCATGGCGTACTGATACGTGGTCATGGTTTATATGCAGTAGGACGTAATATTGATGAAGTTCGTCGCCACCTAGAAGCCTTAGAGTTTTTATTTAGCTGCGAACTAGAGCGCCTAAAAATAATAGGCATTCAAGCGGGAGTAACTAAATGATTAAAGCCATTTTAACCGACATCGAAGGCACAATAACCCGTATCTCGTTTGTTAAAGAGGTGTTGTTTCCTTACGCAGCAAAACAGTTACCTACCTTTGTACGTGCCAATGCTAATAAGCCAGATGTAGCTGAGCAAATTAGTGCCGTAAAAGCCCTTATCGAAAAGCCAAACGCCGATATTGAAGAAGTCATTAGCACTTTACTTACCTGGATTGATGAAGATAAAAAAATCACTCCACTTAAGCAGTTACAAGGCTTGATTTGGCAAACAGGGTATGAACACGGTGATTTTAAAGGTCATTTATACCCAGATGCATTTGATTTTTTACAAGCTCAGTACAACAACGATATAGCTTTATATGTGTACTCGTCAGGGTCAGTAAAAGCGCAGCAGCTACTTTTTAAATACAGTGATTATGGTGACATTCGCAGCTTGTTTACTGACTTTTTTGACACCAAAGTTGGCGCAAAACAAGAGCAAATAGCCTATAACACCATTGTTGAGCTGTTACCGTTTAAAGCAGCAGAAATACTCTTTTTAAGTGATGTAGCCGGCGAGCTTGATGCCGCGCAAGCTGCAGGCTTAAAAACACTACATTTAATTCGTGATGGGCAAGCAAGCACTAAAGCACACCCTTATATTAATGACTTTAGCCAATTTAAATTGGAGCAATTAGTATGAGTCAATTAACAATATATGCTGACAACGATGCAAGCAAAGCACTTGTAAGCACATCAAATGCTGATGATATTACAAAGCAACTAGCTAAAGTAAACGTACGTTTTGAACAATGGCAAGCAAATGCAAATATTAATGAGCACACCACCCACGAGCAAATTATTAGTGCGTACAAAAACGATATAGATCGGTTAAAAACCGAAAATGGCTATCAAACAGTAGACGTTATATCTCTAGCTAAAGGTAATCTTGGCGCATCAGAGCTGCGCAAAAAGTTTTTATTTGAACATACTCATAGTGAAGACGAAGTGCGTTTTTTTGTAAAAGGCCAGGGGCTATTTTGCCTGCATTTAGGCAATAAGGTTTACCAGGTACTTTGCCAACAAGGCGATTTAATTTCAGTGCCTGAACTTACCCCGCATTGGTTTGATATGGGAAGCGATCCTGAGTTTACTGCCATTCGCTTATTTAACAATACAGAAGGCTGGGTGGCAAAAAGCACTGCCTCGTCTATTGCAGAGCAATTTCCGCTATTATCGTAAGTTATTCATTCAAAACCTTGGTCCACACTAATAAACATAACGTGGACCAAAAATATCGCGAAGTTACTTAAGCTTTATGAGATCGCCATTTTCTACCTGACTTTGGTTATACACACCTGTATCTAACACCCACCCTGTGACCAGTTTTGCCGGCGTTATATCAAATGCAGGGTTATATACATTAGCATTGATGGGCGCCCATAAAGCCTCGCCAAAGCTACCGCTAACTCCGCGCACTTCTTGAGGATTACGTTGCTCTATTTCTATATCATCACCACACGCGGTGTTGGTATCAAGCGTGGTAATAGGCGCAACTACATAAAATGGAATGTTATGAAAATACGCAAGTACGGCTAAATTATAGGTGCCCACTTTATTGGCAAAATCACCATTGGCAGCAATACGATCAGCCCCTACTACTATTTTATCCACCTTACCTGCAGCCATTAAACTTGCCGCCATATTATCGCAAATTAATGTGTAAGGTATTTTCCAGCGCTCAAGCTCAAAGGCAGTTAAGCGGCCGCCTTGTAATAATGGTCGTGTTTCATCAACCCACACATGTACGTTGCCATGTTTTTGCTGCGCTTTGTAGATAACACCTAGTGCAGTACCAATACCAGCGGTTGCAAGCGCCCCTGTATTACAATGAGTTAATATGTTGTCGCCACTATTTATAAGCTCGGCACCACGATTTGCCATTCGTTCACACAGCTCAATATCTTCAATAAACAACCGCTCAGCAGTACTAACAATACCGGCAACATAATCGCTTTGCGTTAAAGCTTTTCGCAATGCCGCCATACAATGCATTAAATTAACCGCCGTTGGACGAGTGGCTTCTAGTTCATTGATTGCTTTTTCAAGCTCACTTTTCACTACCCCTTGCTCAGCTAAATACGCCACTAACAAGCTCGCGCCTAAACCAATAAGTGGGGCTCCACGCACTTTTAAGTTAATGATCAGCTCTTTCATGGTTTCTACATCATGGCACTGATGCCATACCTGCTGGTGAGGTAGTAAATATTGGTCGAGCACACTAAGCGACCCGTTTTCATATTTTAAACTGCTTGCGATTAAGTTTTGCATAATGCTTAAGGTATTAAAAATGCGTAACGTTATTTTACACCACTTTGAATAACTCTCAAGTTAGACTTGTAGACATCTAAACATTTAAAAGTATAGAATGCTTAAAAGCTGATTTTTGAGATTTAAACCATGACTAACTATGTTGCTTTTAATACACAGCGCGCTATCGATTACGTATCGACATTAATTGAATCTAAACAATGTAATTTTTTTGATTCCGGACAAACCTTATCGGCATATGAGTTTGGTGATGGCAATCTTAATTTAGTATTTAGAATTACTGATGAGCAAAACAATAGTGTTATTTTAAAGCAAGCTCTGCCTTACGCGCGTTGCGTGGGTGAGTCGTGGCCATTAACACTTGATAGAGCCCGTATAGAAGCACAAGTTTTACTTAACCATGGTGCTATTTGCCCTACTTATACTGCTAATGTTTTACATTATAGTGAAATGCAAGCCCTGACTATTTTAGAAGATTTAGGTAATTTACAAATATTGCGTACTGCACAAAATAATGCAGAGCAATTTCCTAAATTGGCACAGCATGTAGCGACCTACTTAAGCCACACCGGCTTTTATAATTCAGATTTTTACTTAACCGCGCAAACTAAAAAAGCGCTCGTTAGTCAATTTACTAATCCTGAACTTTGCCAAATCACGGAAGACTTATTTTTTAGCGATCCGTACATTGAGCACGAACGCAATAACTACCCAAAGCAACTACAAAACGAAGTTGACGCAATACAAAAAAACAACGCATTGAAGTTAGAAATAGCAAAACTAAAAGCTAATTTTTTATCTAACCCGCAAACATTACTTCATGGTGATATGCACAGCGGTAGCATTTTTGTTGATTGTAATAATACAAAGATGATTGACCCAGAATTTGGTTTTTTTGGACCTATTGGGTTCGATATTGGCTCTTTTATTGGTAATTTACTATTGAATTACTGCGCGCAAGCAGGTCATATTGATGACTTTGTAGCACGTCGCAATTACCAAACACATTTACTTAGCTGTATCGTAGACACCTATAGTTTATTTGAGCAGCAATGGCTTGAATTAATACGCACTAAAACATTAGATGAATCACTAGCGCCAGTAGGCTATGCGCAATACTTTATGAAAAACGTATTGCAAGATGCTGTTGGTTACTGTGGTGCTGAGTTAATTAGGCGTACTATTGGGCTTGCGCACGTAAGCGATATAGATAGTATTAGTGATGACAATGCGCGCCTTACAGTGCAAAAACAAACATTAGCACTAGGCGAGCAACTTATTTTAAATGCACAAACATGCAACAACAAAGAAGCATTCCTTAGTTTATTAATAAGCCAATTAAACTAACAAGCATTAAAAAAGGCGCTATAAGCTGTCTCTTATACACAAATCCCTGCTAAGAAATTAGCGGGGATTTTTTTGAACTAAATCTCAATGTCATGATCAGATCTTCAAATCTTGTTTGAGGGCACATTATGATTAACGAACATAC
>NZ_JACJEC010000034.1:0-11034 GCF_014163875.1 Pseudoalteromonas sp. SR43-3
CCAAGCGCACAGGGCGTGCATCTGTGAAAGTGTTATGGCAAGGATGGCTTAAGTTACAAGCCATCCTGGAAGGCTACGATTTAGCAAAATCTCTTGAGTCAGACTTGTGATCAAGAGACAGCTTTTTAGTGCCTTTTTTTATTTATTTTTAATTTTTTAAAATTAATCTCTTGAAAACAATTTTACCGTCCATATATAGTTAAGTAGGACGCCTGATGGGTCCTAAATTAAACTTAAATAATTGAAATTTATATTATTAATTAAACTTTGCTTGAGCTTGTTCAATAGAAAAGCACATGCAAAATATCGCTTAAATATGAGGATATTATTATGCGTACAGTAGACTTATCACCACTTTATCGTTCATTTATCGGCTTCGAACATTTAGCATCACTTATGGATGCGGCAGCTAATACAGATAAGCAGCCAAGTTTTCCTCCTTACAACATAGAAGCACTCGATAAAGACAAATACAGAATCACTATGGCCGTTGCCGGTTTTAGCGATAACGAATTAACCATTGAGTCAGAAAATAACACATTAAAAGTTACAGGTACTAAAGCAAATAAAGATGAAAACGCAGAGCGTAAATTTATTCATCAAGGTATTGCTGAGCGTAACTTTGAACGTAAATTCCAGTTAGGAGATCATGTAAAAGTACTTGGCGCAGATTTAGCCAATGGCTTACTAAGTATTGACTTAGAACGTGAAATCCCTGAAGCGCTAAAACCACGTAAAATTGAAATTGGTAATAGCAATCTAATAGAAGGTAAATAATCTTCTAAAGTACATATTCCCCTGATTACTTAGCCGCCTCATTCGAGGCGGCTTTTTTGTTTACAGCGCTTCTAAATTATTAAGGTAGTAGATTGCTTGTTGCAGCGTTTGTTCTTGGAGTGTTTTTTCTTGTTTATCCCAGTTTTTATATACCATACCAATACGAGGGTTCTTTTCTAGCCTGTCTCTGTGTTTATTCATGAAATGCCAGTACAGACTATTTAGCGGGCAAGCTTTATCACCTACTTTTTGTTTTACATCGTACTGACAGCTTTTGCAGTAATCGCTCATCTTATTAATGTAGTTACCGCTTGCAGCATAAGGTTTAGTCGCAATTATTCCATCATCGGCAAACTGGCTCATTCCTCGGGTGTTGGGCATCTCTACCCACTCTATGGCATCGATATAAACACCTAGGTACCAATTATCTACGTCATCAGGGTTTATTCCTGTAAGCATGCAAAAGTTTCCAATAACCATTAGGCGTTGAATATGGTGGGCATAAGCGGTTTCAAGGCTTTGTTTTAATGAGTGGCTTAGGCAATTCATTTTTGTAGAGCTGTTCCAAAAATAAGATGGTAGTGTGTTTTTGGCTTGTAGTTGATTTTTAACAGCGTAGTCGGGCATGTTAATCCAATAAATGGCACGTACATATTCTCTCCAACCTAATATTTGCCTAGTAAAGCCCTCTACTTGCGAGAGGGATATTTCACTGGGTCTTTGTTCGTATTCTCTTATTACACGTTTGATTACATATAACGGGTGGAGTATTTTTGCGTTTAGGGCAAACGATAATCGGCTATGGTACAAGCTGGTATTATTTTTACTTTGATCTGTCATCGCATCTTGAAAGTGACCAAAGCAACTAAGTAAATGCTCGCAAAAGTATTCGAGAGATTCAATGGCTTGTTTACGCGTTGTTGGCCACTCTAGTTTCTGATCGGCTATTTCGCCAAAGTAAACGATCTTGTGCTTATTTAAGCGAGAAATGATGCTCTTGACATTATTATTGAATAGCTTAGGTTTTGGTATACACGCTAAGTCAGCTTTGGAAAATTTATTACGATTATTACTGTCAAAATTCCATTTGCCACCGGTTGGCTTAGTATCATCAACTAATATATTAAACTGCTTACGCATAGCACGATAGAAGTGCTCCATTGTCACATGCTTGTTTTTTGTAAAGCGTGTTTTTATATCAGTGAACGGTAATAAAAAATGTTCAGTATCTGTGGCAATTACATCAAATGAGCCATCACTTTTAAACTTAGCTAATTGGGACTTAAGCCTAAACTCATCAGGGTATTGATATTCAATAGTTTCGCATTGGTATTTATCGGAAATTCGCTTGAGTAATTCAATTAAGTCTTTGTCGTCAGCGGTATCGTCAAGTGTTAAATGCAAAACATCAAAACCTGCCGTTTTTAATGCAGTTGCAAAGTTTTCCATAGCATTAAAAAAAGCACACAGTTTTTGAATGTGATGCTTAACGTAGTCGGTTTCTTGTTTTAATTCTGCGATGAGATAAAGCGTGTCGTCGTCTTTTTGTTTATACCATGAATGAGATGGGTTTAGCTGATCGCCTAGTATTAATCTAAGTGTTTTGTGATAGGTCATAGTAAAGCCAAATTTTTTTATACGGGCATAGTTAATTAAACGATCGTTTTAATATTTTACAACAAGCAAATAGGAGTAATTAAGTGCATAACGACAATAGTTTGCTGTTTTTAATGCTTGGGATTAGTTGTTTCTTGAGTTTAATAATAGATTAGTAAAACGAATAGAGGCGGTAAATAACGCAATACATTGTGCTGTTAGCAATAGGGCAAAAAAGTTTAACCGCATATCGAGGCGTTTTTGACCATGGTGTTAAAATGAGCATAATTAAGGGGAGATTAAGTAAATTAAGTCTCCCCCCCAATTGAATATCTAAATTTTATTACTTTGCTTTTGCTGCATTCTTTGTTGTAACGAAACCACATTGGTAACGTTGAAAAGAACATTGCTTGCAAAGCTTTCAAAGTACCTAAGCGCTTTTTTCCAAGCGAGCTGACTCTCAGTAGTAAAATGTTTACCAAGGTGCTCTTCAAGGGTTTCGTAAAAAGCGTTAGATAAAAGGGCAATGTCACTGTGTGAAGCGCCGCTTTTTTTTAGATACATTAAATGGTGAGCTAAAAAGGGAGCTACCGATGCTGGTTTATCTAAATGTTTAACAATTCGTTCTAACACGCAAAAGAGGGTAAAGCTCTTTTCGTTAAACTGTAAGGCCGTCGGGTAATTCATCTCAATACTAGATTGGGCTAATTTACTATGAAACTTAGCCGTAAACGCATGAAAGTTAGGCTTAATAATTGTTAAGTTATTTAATAATGCTGATTGTTGTTGATTCATTTTTATCTCGTTGCAGTGAGTAATAACTATTATTATCAAGTAGGAATAAAGTTGATTATAGCGGGCAGTTCAAATTCTGCACGTTTTTTTAGTGTGAAAGTATGGCTTTTTGTTATATCTATTTACTTTCTGGTAATTAGTGAGCCTTTAAAACGTATTTTAAGAGTTATTAAACTTCAGTTTATCTGATTTTTATCCTGAAATAATAAGCTACTACATTTTATGACTCAAGTATGGGAATTTTATAAAGTTGGCTGATTACTTATGTTACTTACATATACATTAAATTAGCATCTTGACGAATTGCAAATTTTATAAACTAATTGCGTATTATAGTTGCTAATTATCCTGTACATCCTTATAATAGCGGCCATTGTTTAGCGTGTTGTATAACAGCTAACAGCGATATTAAATTTAAGGTTTGATATCTATTGGCGCGGGATGGAGCAGTCTGGTAGCTCGTCGGGCTCATAACCCGAAGGTCGTCGGTTCAAATCCGGCTCCCGCAACCAATTCTACTAGTAGGTATTACCTTACTAATTTATATCGCGCATTCTAAGTAATGCGCGTTTTGCGTTTTAGGCTATGTAGTTTAATTAGGTCAGTTTACTGACTCGCAACCAAGCTTGGCCCTCGGCCACACAGTTTTATGCTTTATTGGTGTGACGCCCCGCTTGGTTCGGGGCGTTGTTGTATCTGCACCTTACGATTTGTGGCAATTGCTATCAAATTAAAATTTAAACTCAGTATTTTAGGGCTATAAGCCCTTTTTTTGTTTGTATGGAGGATTTTCGTGACAAAACTTGAACAAGATTTAGTAACCATGTTAACGCCTGCGGTAGAAATGTTAGGCTTTGAGTTGCATGGTCTTGAATTTGTACAAGCGGGTCGCCATTCTACCTTAAGAGTATATATTGCTCATGAGGATGGGATCTCAGTTGATAACTGTGCGGATGCCAGTCGCCAAATTAGTGCGATTTTAGACGTCGAAGACCCAATTACAAATGAATATGATTTGGAAGTATCGTCTCCTGGTGTTGATCGTCTATTATTCAAACAAGATCACTACGAGCAGGCGCAAGGAGAGGAAGTACGCGTGCGTACTAAACTTCCACAGGATGGTCGTCGTAATTTTAAAGGCGACTTAGTAGCAGTTAGCAGCGATATGATCACACTATCTAGCGATGGTGCAGAGCATCTGATCATGCTTAGTAACATCGAACGTGCGAATTTAATCGCGAAGTTTTAAATTCGAGTGCGAAGGAATAGGGCAAGCGAGGCATTACCCATGGCAAAAGAGATATTATTGGTTGCTGAAGCCGTTTCCAATGAGAAAGCGGTTCCAAAAGAAAAGATTTTTGAAGCTCTAGAGTTCGCTCTAGCGACAGCGACAAAGAAAAAACACGATGGCGAAATTGAAGTACGTGTAGCAATTGACCGTAAAACCGGTGATTACGATACGTTCCGTCGCTGGCAAATTGCCGCTGTATTAGAAGATGGTTCTTTAGAGAACCCATACAGCGAAATCACTCTAGAAGCAGCACAGGTTGAAGAACCTGATTTGCAAATGGGTGATTATGTTGAAGAGCAAATTGACTCAATCAAATTTGACCGTATTACAACACAAATGGCTAAGCAAGTTATCGTACAAAAAGTACGTGAAGCTGAGCGCGCTTTAGTTGTTGAAGCATACAAAGATCAAGAAGGCGAGCTGGTAACGGGTGTTGTTAAAAAAGCAACTCGCGATGCAATCGTACTTGATTTAGGTAACAACGCAGAAGCGGTAATTTACCGTGATGACATGTTGCCACGTGAAAACTTCCGCCCGGGTGATCGAATCCGTGGTCTTTTATATGAAGTTAAACCTGAAGCACGCGGTGCACAATTATTTGTAACGCGCTCTAAACCTGAAATGCTAATGGAATTATTCCGCATTGAGGTGCCAGAAATTGGCGAAGAGATGATTGAGTTACGTGCAGCTGCACGTGATCCAGGTTCACGCGCTAAAATTGCTGTTAAATCTAACGACAAACGCATTGATCCAATTGGTGCATGTGTTGGTATGCGTGGCGCACGAGTTCAAGCTGTATCGTCTGAGCTTGGTGGTGAACGTGTTGATATCGTACTTTACGATGACAACCCAGCACAATTTGTTATCAATGCAATGGCGCCAGCAGAAGTTGCTTCAATCGTAATGGATGAAGACACTCACTCAATGGATATCGCTGTAGAAGCCGATAACCTAGCACAAGCAATTGGTCGTAATGGTCAGAATGTTCGTTTAGCAAGCCAATTAACTGGCTGGGAACTAAACGTAATGACTGTTGAAGACATGCGTACCAAAAATGAAGCTGAATCTGATAAGTTACTTAACTTATTCACTGAAAATTTAGATATAGATGATGAGTTTGCATCATTACTTATTAACGAAGGTTTCTCGACACTTGAAGAAGTGGCGTATGTACCTGCGTCTGAATTTTTAGAAATTGATGGTCTTGATGAAGAGACTGTAGATTTATTGCGTTCACGCGCAAAAGATGCATTGACAACTAAAGCACTTAAAACGGAAGAAAGCTTAGATGGCGCAGAGCCAGCTGAAGACTTACTTGCGCTTGAAGGCTTAGAGCGTCACTTAGCATTTGTTATGGCAAGCAAAGGTGTTGTTACACTTGAAGACTTGGCAGAGCAAGGTATTGACGAATTAGTTGATATCACAGAACTTTCATCTGAAAAAGCGGGTGAACTGATTATGGCTGCACGAAACATTTGTTGGTTTGCAGACGAGTAATTTATTAACGGAGGTATTACACACTATGGCAGAAGTAAATGTTGAAAAACTAGCCGGCGATATAGGTACAACTGTTGATAAATTGCTACAGCAGTTTTCACAAGCAGGTATCACTAAGCAAGCAACTGATAACGTAACAGAAGCTGAAAAAGCAACGTTACTTGATCATTTAAGCAAGCATCATGGTGGTACAGGTTCAGATGGCCCAGCGCGTATGACTTTACAACGTAAGAGCAAAAGCACATTAAGTGTGACTGGTTCTACGGGTAAAGCTAAAGATGTTCAAGTTGAAGTTCGCAAAACACGTACCTACGTGAAGAAAAGCGCAATGGAACAAGAACAAGAGCAAGCACGCTTAGCCGCTGAAGAAAAAGCCCGTCTTGAACAGCAACAAAAAGCTGAACAAGAAGCCGCAGAATTAAAAGCGAAACAAGAGGCAGAACGTAAAGCGAAAGAAGAAGCTGACCGTAAAGCCAAAGAAGAAGCTAAACGCAAAGCTGATGCAGAGCGTAAAGCGAAACAAAAGCAGATGACCCCAGAGCAAAGTGCTAAGTCTGAGAAAGATCGCATAGAAGCTGAGCGTCTGCAAAAAGAAGCAGAAGAGGCCGCATTGAAGAAAGCTGAAGAAGAAGCGAAACGTCAAGCAGAAGAGGCAAGAAAGCTAGCTGAAGAGAATTCAGCACGCTGGAAGAAAGAAGAAGAAGAACGTAAGAAACGCGAAGAAACAGCGGATCACCATCTTACGACTTCGACTTATGCACGTGAAGCAGAAGATGTTGCCGATGCTCGTGATGAGCAAGGCACTCGCCGTGCTAAGAAAAAGAAAAAAGCGCCAGCAAAAGATAAATTTGCAGCGTCAAGAGGCCGTAACAAGTCTAAATTAAAAGCACCAGCATCGCTGCAGCATGGTTTCCAAAAACCAACTGTTGATGTTAAAAATGAAGTGCGTATTAGCGAAACAATTACAGTAGCTGAGCTTGCATCACGCATGGCTGTTAAAGGCGCTGAAGTTGTTAAAACAATGATGAAAATGGGTGACATGGTTACTATTAACCAAGTGATCGACCAAGAAGCTGCACAACTAGTTGCAGAAGAAATGGGTCACAAGGTTATCATTGTTAAAGAAAACGAATTAGAGCAAACAGTACTTAACGACCGCCATGAAGATGGTAAGTCAGAGCCTCGTGCTCCAGTAGTAACTGTAATGGGTCACGTTGACCATGGTAAAACATCGACTCTAGATTACATTCGTTCTGCGAAGGTTGCTTCTGGCGAAGCCGGTGGTATTACACAGCATATTGGTGCATACCATGTTGATGTAAACGGCAATATGATTACCTTCTTAGATACTCCAGGACATGCTGCATTTACATCAATGCGTGCTCGTGGTGCTAAAGCGACAGATATCGTAATCTTAGTGGTTGCAGCAGATGATGGTGTTATGCCACAAACTAAAGAAGCGGTACAGCACGCACGTGCAGCTGGCGTTCCTTTAATCATTGCTGTAAACAAAATGGATAAAGAAGGCGCAGATCCAGATCGCGTTAAAAACGAACTAGCTCAGCTAGACGTTATCCCTGAAGAATGGGGCGGCGATACGCAGTACGTTCATATCTCAGCTAAAACTGGTCTAGGTATTGATGACCTTCTTGAAGCCGTACTTATGCAATCTGAGCTTTTAGAGCTTTCTGCCCCTACCGAAGGTATGGCTGCAGGTGTTGTAATTGAATCTCGTCTTGATAAAGGCCGCGGTCCAGTTGCATCAGTACTTGTTCAATCTGGTACGCTTAACCAAGGTGACATTGTATTATGTGGTCTTGAGTATGGCCGTGTTCGTGCAATGCGCGATGAAAACGGTAAAGACATCAAGTCGGCAGGTCCATCTATTCCAGTGGAAATTTTAGGTCTTTCTGGTATTCCAGCTGCGGGCGACGAAGCAACTGTTGTTAAAGACGAGCGTAAAGCGCGTGAAGTTGCTTTATACCGTCAAGGTAAGTTCCGAGATGTTAAACTAGCACGTCAACAAAAAGCTAAGCTTGAAAACATGTTTACTAACATGACTGAAGGTGATGTTTCTGAAGTTAACGTGGTACTTAAAGCAGACGTTCAAGGTTCTATCGAAGCAATCTCTGATTCACTAACTAAACTTTCTACTGATGAAGTGAAAGTGAAGATTGTAGGTTCTGGTGTTGGTGGTATTACTGAGACTGATGCGACACTAGCTGCAGCGTCTAACGCAATTGTAGTTGGCTTTAACGTTCGTGCTGATGCTTCTGCTCGTAAAGTGATTGATACTGAAAACTTAGACCTTCGTTATTACAGCGTAATTTATGCCTTAATCGAAGAAGTTAAGCAAGCAATGTCAGGCATGCTAGCACCTGAGTTTAAACAAGAAATCATTGGTCTTGCGCAAGTTCGTGACGTATTCAAGTCTCCAAAAATTGGCGCAATTGCTGGTTGTATGGTTACTGAAGGTGTTATTAAACGTAGCGCTCCAATCCGTGTACTACGTGAAAACGTGGTTATCTATGAAGGTGAACTTGAGTCACTTCGTCGCTTTAAAGACGATGTTGCTGATGTTCGTAACGGCATGGAATGTGGTATCGGCGTTAAGAACTACAATGACGTACGTGTTGGTGACCAAATCGAAGTATTTGAAACAGTTGAAGTACAACGTACTCTTTAATTGTTAGCTCGCTAAACTAATAAATGGGGGCTTAGCCCCCATTTGTGTATCCATTATTTAATTAGCTTATTATTAAATTTCAATAAGTTATGATTTTAGGACAAATGCAATGAGAGAATTTTCTCGCACTGATCGTGTTGCACAGCAAATCCAAAAAGAAATTGCTGTAATTTTACAACGCGAAATTAAAGATCCACGCTTAGGTATGGTGACAGTGTCAGCGGTAGAAGTATCGCGTGATTTATCTTATGCCAAAATTTTCATCACTGTGTTTAACACACAAGATGAAGATGCAGCTAAGCAAAGCGCTAAAGTACTTAATGAAGCAACGGGTTATATTCGCTCGTTACTTGGTAAGCGTATTCGTGCTCGTATAATGCCTGAGTTAAAGTTTGTAGTTGATAATTCACTGATGGAAGGTATGCGTATTTCTAATTTAGTGGATTCTATTATCCGCGAAGATAACGCAAAGCATGTCGATGAAGATGTAGAAAGTGTTGATGCTGATATTTCAGATAGTGAACAAAGTAGTAAGCACGTAGAAGATACAGATAGCGAAGAAGGCACTGATACAGATGGCAAAGCGCAGTAAAGGCCGTGCAGTTGACGGTATTTTGTTGTTAAACAAACCGCAAGGCATTTCATCAAATAAAGCTCTGCAGCAAGCGAAAGGTGTTTATTTTGCACAAAAAGCTGGCCACACTGGGGCTTTAGACCCGCTTGCTACAGGTATGCTGCCAATTTGTTTTGGTGAGGCGACTAAGTTTACGCAGTTTTTACTCGATACAGATAAAACCTATATCGTTCGTGCAAAACTGGGTGAGCGTACAACAACATCAGATTCTGATGGCGAAATCGTAAGCACGAAAGATGTGAATGTGACGCGTGAGCAGTTAACAAAAGAAATTGCAGCTTTTGTTGGAGAGTCAGATCAATATCCATCAATGTACTCAGCACTTAAGTATCAAGGTAGACCATTATATAAGTACGCACGAGAGGGTATTGAAGTCCCTCGTAAATGCAGAAAAATAAATGTGTTTAGCTTATCGTTTGACGAATTTGATGAACAAAACAACGTATTACAAATGACGGCTCATGTATCAAAAGGGACGTATATTCGTACAATCGTTGATGATTTGGGCGAAAACCTAGGGTGTGGCGCACACGTTATAATGCTTCACAGAACTGCTGTTGGTCAGTATCCGGCAGATAAAATGGTTTCGCTTGATGAAATTGAAGCGTTGCTTGCTAAAGCGAAAGCAGAAGAGCTTGCGCCTTCTACTTATTTAGACGCGTTGTTATTACCTATAGACACTGCTTTAACTGATTTACCTGTTATTGAAATTTCGAAAGAGCAGGGCAAAGTATTTAGTCATGGGCAAGCAGTCGAGTTACCTGAAGCTTTACCTGAGGGGGCAATTAAAGTTGTTGCGGATGGTGTGTTTATTGGTACTGGCGAGCGCAACTCAAGTGGCCATTTAAAGGTTAAACGTGGTCTTGCTAGCCAGCAAGATGATTACGTAAAGCCTGAATAAGCAATTAGTGTGCCCAGCAGTGGCTTATTAGTTGTAGATGGGAATAATTAACTTGTAGTTATTCCCACAGTTGGTAGAATACGCCGGCTTAATCGTTTTGGCTGAATTAGTGATCGGCTAAGACACCTTTTAAATTTAATTTTTGGAGTTACTATGTCACTAAGCAATCAAGAAAAAATCGATATCATTGCTAAATTTGCACGTGCAGAAGGCGATACAGGTTCATCAGAAGTACAAGTAGCATTACTTACTTATGATATCAACAAGCTTCAAGGTCACTTTGCTGATCACAAGCATGACTTCCACTCACGCCGTGGTCTGCTTCGTAAAGTAAGCACTCGCCGTAAACTACTTGATTACCTTAAAGGTAAAGATATCACTAGTTATACTGCACTAATCAAAGAACTTGGCCTACGTCGTTAAGAACTAGATTATAGAAATGGGAGCTTTTTAGCTCCTTTTTTTGTGCCTAAAATTTGTGTTTGAAAATAAAACAAATTTATAAACTTATTGAATTATATTGTAAAACTCCTATTTCATAGCTTATCAAGCATCGTTGTATTTACCCACTCATTAGCCCAGCTTAAATCTAGTAGCTAGTGTGTGTTGACCTTTCGTGATTAATTTTGCAGCTGTATGTTTGGTCTTTAGGCAAGGCAGCGCCTATGTAGTGTGGTTATTCGCCATAAATAGGCGATAACGCAGCATTAATGCCAAACATGCGCTGCCCTGCGGGCTGAGGGATCCCCACTTTATCCAGCGGCCTCTTTTTCGTAATTCAAAATAAAGTTTTTTAAACTTTTTTCTATATAGCTTTGTGTAATACGTCTCTTACATAGCTTTATGACTTGCTTGGC
>NZ_JACJEC010000035.1:0-7700 GCF_014163875.1 Pseudoalteromonas sp. SR43-3
ACCAAGCGCACAGGGCGTGCATCTGTGAAAGTGTTATGGCAAGGATGGCTTAAGTTACAAGCCATCCTTGAAGGCTACGATTTAGCAAAATCTCTTGAGTCAGACTTGTGATCAAGAGACAGCTTAAAGAGCCATTTTTTGTTTTAGGTATATTAGTATTTAGCCGCTTGCCCTTTTTTGGGTAAAGCGTGCTGTATAAAGTCACGTAAATCGTTATTAGAGCTTTCTAAATCAGCGTGGCGAAGGTACATCATGTGTCCGCTTCTGTAGCCTTTAAAGCTCAAACGGTCTTTCATTTTACCGCTTGGGTCTAATTGCCATAACGTATATTTAGCGTCAAAGTAATTGGTTGCGCCATCAAAGTATCCTGATTGGATCATCACGTTTAAGTAAGGGTTTTGTGCCATTGCTAAACGTAGGTTTTCGCCTGTATTATTACCGGTTCTATCCCATGGATGGACATTACCAAATAAGTTATATTTTACATCAGTTTTATAGTTTAACTCTTCACGTAAGTAGTGATTAATTGCAGGAGTGAAAGAGTGTAACCAAGAGGTAAGTTCAGCCCAGTAGTCTGGGGATTCACCTGCGCTTCGTTTATCTATTCCTAAATAACGAGAATCTAAGCGGCCTACAGTTTGACCACGTTCACGTAGTAGCTCTTTCCAGAAAAACTGAGTTGGAATATCTAAGTTATTTTGCTCAACAAACTTTTCTGATAAGCCTGCGTAGTGCGCCATTTTTGTAATTATGCGTCGCTTTTCATCAGCATTAATAAAGCCACCTTTAGCAAGCGCAGGGATTAACTCATTTACAGTAAACTCTTCAACTTCAGGTAATAACTCATCAAGATCTTTAGCTTGTAAATCGACGTTAAGTGCTTTGTGATACCAAGCAGTCGCTGCAAAGTAAGGTAGGCGGTTAGCTGCTTTAATCGGGCCGTCGCGCTTAATACCAATGTCAGTAGGTGATACGAGAACAACACCGTTTATGTACATCCACTGACTGTTTTGAAGCTCATGAGCGAGTCCAGACACGCGTGTTGTACCGTAGCTTTCACCTATTAAAAACTTAGGTGAGCGCCAGCGCTCAGCTCTATTTACAAAGGTATTTAACCACTCAGCAAGGTATTTAATATCGGCATTAACACCAAAAAACATTTCTTTTTGTTGGGCTTTAGAAGGAAGTTCGCCTTTTTCGTTTTCAAGTACGCGAGAATAGCCTGTATTTACAGGGTTTACATAAACAATATCGGCAATATCAAGAACAGAATATGGGTTGTCTTTTACCCCGTATGGTTGAATTGGATAGCCTTCATCATCAATTTTTAATACACGAGGCCCAGTATAAGCAAGGTGCATCCATACAGAAGCCGAACCTGGCCCGCCATTAAATGAAATAAGTAACGGGCGGGTTGTTCTGTCGTCAACTTTGTCGCGGGTGTAGTAGGTGTATTGCAGTGTAGCAACCGCGTCGCCTTTATCATCCCATACAGGTTGTGTACCTGTAGCAACAGTGTAGTTAAAACGTTGACCGTTGATTTTAGCTTTATGTTGAGTAACAACTTTGCTGTCTACATCAATACGACGTTGGTTATCGGCAAGTGTACTTGTACTGATTATTAATGCAATAACGGTTATCGGTAAACTGATAATACGACTAAGCTTCATTAGGTGTCCTTATTATTGTTGATACACCATTAAAGACATTAATGAGCTAAATAACAAAAGTATTGAGACTAGTGGCCGATAATACTAGTTAAGTAAGTGATTAATACACATGTAGATGCGTATTAATCACTTCTATAGTTATTTTGGGTTGGGTTTCTTTATTTAGTTAATTACAAAATTCAGGTATATTGCGGGCCTGCTTGTATTGATTTTATATACAAGCTATCACCAAAAAACCTAATGGATTACGCTTTCAAGCACATAAGTGCACTCTACACCGGATGTTTATTGATAAATGCTATTACGGTAATAGCATTGTATTTTTGTTTTATTACAAAATTAATTAAAGGTAAAGAGAAGCTTTATGCAAAGAGTATTAGTGGTTGAAGACAGTAAAGTAGTGCAGCAGGTACTTCGCCACTTAACTGCACAATACCTTGATGTGGCAATCGATTTTGCTTGGTCTTTAGCTGAATGTGCCACTTACGTAGAAAAATACGACTACACGCTTGCGTTAGTTGATTTAACCTTGCCAGATGCTCCTCACGGTGAAGTCGCAAAATATACTTTATCTAAAAAGATTCCTACGGTTGTTTTAACCTCAAAAATAGATGAGTACAAGCGCCAACAAATGCTTGAATTAGGTGTCGTTGATTATGTTATTAAAGATAATCGCGACTCTTACCATTACGCCGTTAAACTCGTTGCGCAATTGCTAAGAAACCAAGGTTGTAAAGCATTAGTAGCAGATGATTCATTACTGAGCCGCTCGTTAATGAAGCAAATGCTTGAAAAGCAATTGTTTGATGTGACAGATGCCCACGATGGACAACAAGCACTCGAAATATTAAAAGCTAATCCTGATATAAAGCTACTTATGACCGACTACGCTATGCCTTCTATGGATGGCTTTGAACTTGTTAAAGCGGTACGTAACTTTAGAGGCCGAGACGACTTAGCAATTATTGGCTTGTCGGGCGCGGGGAAACATGGCCTATCAGCGCGATTTATTAAATATGGCGCCAATGACTTTTTAACAAAGCCATTTATGAATGAGGAGTTTCATTGTCGAGTACTTCAAACAATGGAGCAACTATCGTTAATTTCAGATATTAAAGAAAGCGCGCATAGGGATCATTTAACAGGGCTTCATAATCGACGCTATTTTTATCAATATGCAGAAAAGCTCCTTAAAAGTAAAAACCAGAAAAATACTCTCGCATTGTTAGATATCGATTTTTTCAAAAATATTAACGATACATTAGGCCATGAAGGTGGCGATCAGGCTTTAAAGCAGGTTGGTTCATTAATCCGCACTACGTTTTCAAAGTTTACAGTTGCACGGGTTGGTGGAGAAGAGTTTGCCATAATATTACCTGAGATAGAGCTTGAACGTGGTCGTGAATACTTTGAAGCATTTAGAAAAAAGCTGGCTAGTTACGATTTTTCTATCAGCGATAAATCAATTAAAATTACTACAAGTATAGGCTTGGCAGACTTTCAAGACACTAGCTTGACGCAGGCAATGCGTGTTGCTGACAAAGCATTATACGAAGCTAAAAACCAAGGAAGAAACTGCGTGGTATAGCTCTGTTATATAAAGCTAAGCATGCAATTAATATATTGCACGCACCAATGTAGATAACTTGTTAAATTAACGCACCTAATTGGTGCGTTTTTTTTGTTATTTAGTTTCTGTTTTTCACTAACTTATTGTTTTAAAAAATATAAAAATAGTGGCACAAAGGTTGGATTGTTTAACCCAACAGGATAACAATAAAGAGTCCGAGGGGGCCGCTATGAAAATGATTAGTGCAATCATAAAACCATTTAAATTAGACGACGTGCGTGAAGCACTCGCTGATTTAGGAATTGAGGGGATGACAGTAGTTGATGTTAAAGGTTTTGGACGTCAACGAGGTCATACTGAGTTATATCGTGGTGCAGAATACCAAGTAGATTTTATTCCTAAGATCAAACTTGAAATTGCAACTCGTACTGAAAATTGTCAACGCGTTGTTGAAGCAATTACTAAAATTGCATCAACAGGTAAAATCGGTGACGGGAAAATTTTCGTGTACGACTTAGATCAAATTGTTCGTATCCGTACTGGCGAACTTGACGAAGAAGCAATTTAAGGGGGTCTCATGGAAAATACAATAATAGAACTAAAGTTTTCACTCGATACCTTCTATTTTTTAATATCAGGTATATTAGTAATGTGGATGGCAGCAGGTTTTGCCATGTTAGAAGCGGGCTTAGTTCGCTCTAAAAACACAGCTGAAATTTTAACTAAAAATGTCGCGCTGTATTCAATTGCATGTACGATGTTTTTATTAGTTGGCTACAACATTATGTATGTAGACAATGCCGAAGGTGGTTTTATTCCTTCAATAGGCGCTTTAATTGGCACACAAGCTGCTGATGCTGACCATTCTTTAGAATCTGATTTTTTCTTCCAAGTAGTATTTGTTGCAACGGCTATGTCGATTGTATCGGGTGCAGTTGCTGAGCGTATGAAGCTATGGGCTTTCCTTGGCTTTGCTGTAGTACTAACTGGTTTTATTTACCCTATTGAAGGTTACTGGACATGGGGTGGTGGTTTCTTATCTGAAATGGGCTTTGTAGATTTTGCAGGTTCTGCAATTGTACATGGCGCAGGTGCAGCTGCTGCACTAGCGGGTGTACTAATCCTAGGTGCTCGTAAAGGAAAATATGGTAAAAACGGTGAAATATACCCAATTCCAGGTTCAAACTTACCACTTGCTACACTAGGTACATTTATTTTATGGATGGGTTGGTTTGGCTTTAACGGTGGTTCTCAATTACTGCTTTCGGATAAAGAAAACGCAACTGCGGTAGGTCAAATATTACTTAATACTAATGCAGCTGCTGCAATGGGTGCTATTGCTGCACTGTTTGTATGTAAGATACTTTGGGGCAAATCAGATTTAACCATGGTATTAAACGGTGCATTAGCAGGTTTAGTTGTAATTACTGCTGACCCACTTTCACCTTCTCCATTAATGGCATGTTTACTAGGTTTACTTGGTGGCTCATTAGTTGTGTTTAGCATTATAGCACTTGATAAAGTTAAGATTGACGATCCAGTAGGTGCTATCTCTGTACACGGTGTGTGTGGTGCATTAGGTATTATGTTAGTACCGCTAACCAATGGTGATGCAAGCTTTGTTAATCAGTTAATTGGTTTAGTGTGTATTCTTGCCTTTGTATTTGTAGCATCATTTATTGTTTGGACTGTGCTTAACAAAACAATGGGTATACGAGTAACTGAAGAGGAAGAACTAAACGGTATGGATCAACACGATTGTGGTATTGAAGCCTACCCAGAGTTTGTTTCTGTTCGAAATAGCTAATAGTTTATTTAAATAATAATGTGTTTACACAAAGCCCTACTTCGGTAGGGCTTTTTTTGTTTCAGGGGGGGTTAACTTTTCGGATGTTAGGATATGCCCAATATGCTAAGCTCACACTCGTGAATAACCCTTGGAATAAATTACACTTAAATGGCCGACAATAAAAAAACACCTACCAGCAAACCTGCAGCTAAACGTGCTAGTAAATCGTCAAGCACGACAAAAAAAAGCACATCAAAGGGCAGTAAAAAAACAGTGAATCCCACTGTTAAACGCTCTTTTATGAGAAAAACATGGTCAGTGTTTTGGAAATTCAGCTTGGCTGTTTTTATTGCAATGGCAATGTATTTCATTTATTTAGATTCAAAAACTACACGTATATTTGAAGGTAATAAATGGCAACTTCCAGCGCAAGTGTATGCTCGTTCTATGGAGTTCTATCCGGGGCAATTTTTATCAAGCCAAGAAGTTGTGTTTGAGTTAGAGCGTCTACATTATTCATCTGTTAATAGATTAAGCAGAACAGGGCAGTTTGTTAAAACAGCAGATAGCATCAAGATTTATCGCCGTGATTTTGAATTTTATGATGGCCTTGAAGAATCACATATTATTGAACTTCGTTTTGCAGGGCAAAAAGTTGCGACTATTAAAGATAAGTTCGGCAGGCGTTTAAACTCTGCTCGCCTAGAACCTGTGCAAATAGCGCGAATTGGCAACGACTCTAAACAAGATAGAGAATTTGTACCGCTAGATAAGTTCCCAGCCATGCTTAAAGATACGCTACTGGTAGTTGAAGACCGTGATTTTTATGATCACCATGGTGTGTCGGTGTTTTCTATTTTACGTGCGCTTTATTCAAATATTAAAGCGGGACGCACCGTTCAAGGTGGCAGTACGCTTACTCAGCAATTAGCTAAAAATATTTACCTCACGCGTGAGCGTTCTTTAGTACGAAAAATAAATGAGGCCTTTATTGCCCTTATTTTAGATTATCGCTATTCAAAAGATCAGATATTAGAAGCTTACTTAAATGAGGTATACCTAGGGCAGTCATACAACCAAGGTATCCATGGTATGGGGCTTGCTTCTGACTTTTACTTTTCAAAGCCTGTAGACGAGCTTGAGTACGATCAAATTGCTCTGCTGGTGGCAATGGTTAAAGGCCCATCTTATTACAACCCACGTCGTTTTAAAGAGCGCACAATGGAGCGCAGGGACTTAGTGCTGCGTCTAATGGTCGAAAATAAGTTACTTAGCACAAAAGAGTACCGTGCATCGCTTAATCGCCCAATTGATATTGCGCCAATGAAAGCCAGTTTACAAAAATCATACCCAGGCTATTTAGAGCTAGTAAACAGAGAGTTAAATGAATTATTACCTGATCAGCAAACACTTGATGCAGGCGTAAGAGTATTTACTTATTTTGACTTGCAAAAGCAAACAGCAATGGAAGAGTCGATTGAAAAGAGTTTACCGTACTTGGAAAATCGCCCTAGAACTGAAAAACTAGAAGCAGCCATGATCTCTGTTAATGTAGAAAAAGGCGGTGTTTCTGCACTTATTGCTGGTCGCGATGTTCGCTATTCAGGATTTAACCGTGTTTTAGACACAAAACGTAATATAGGCTCGCTTGTAAAACCTGCCGTGTATTTAACCGCACTGCAATTGCCACATTATAATTTAGCTACTTTGCTTGATGACTCGCCAGTACAGGTCACAAATGAGCAAGGTAAAGTGTGGCAACCAGAAAATTTTGACCACCAATACCGTGGTGCAATTCCACTTTATAAAGCATTTAGTAACAGTATAAATATCCCAGCGGTTAATTTAGGCCTCGATGTAGGTGTTGATAAAGTAGTAAATACATTGAAAGGTTTAGGCGCAACAGGGGCGATAGACGAATACCCATCGCTGCTTTTAGGGGCTGTTGAAATGTCGAGTTTTGAAGTGGCTCAGCTTTATACAACAATTGCTGCAGATGGCGAATATAAAAAGCTCACTGCAATTTCGGCATTAACTGACTCTGTTGGTAAAGTACTTTATAAGCATAAAGTAAATGCAGAGCCTCGTTTTGATAAATCTGCAATGTATATGACCAAATACGCAATGAAACGCGTAACGAAAGATGGCACTGCTAAACGCTTAAATTTACACTTTCCGTCAATCCAGCTCGCTGGTAAAACAGGAACCAGCAACGATTTACGTGATAGTTGGTTTGCAGGCTTTGATCAAAATACAGTGACTGTTGCGTGGCTTGGTCGAGATGACAACAAAAGCACTGGTTTAACAGGTAGCGTAGGCGCATTAGAAGCATATATTCGTTACTTAAAACCACTTAACCCACAAGCAATAGCTGATACGCGTCCACCATCAATACGCTGGGCATTTGTAAATGAACAAACGGGTAAGCAGGCACCACCAGGATGTGGCAAGGTGATTCAGCTACCGCTTAGGGCGAGTGAGTTCGAGCCTAGGCCGCAATGCATACGTTAATTTAAGATTACTTTAAACAACAAAGCCGCTTATTTAGCTGTCTCTTGATCACAAGTCTGACTCAAGAGATTTTGCTAAATCGTAGCCTTCAAGGATGGCTTGTAACTTAAGCCATCCTTGCCATAACACTTTCACAGATGCACGCCCTGTGCGCTTGGTA
>NZ_JACJEC010000036.1:0-5589 GCF_014163875.1 Pseudoalteromonas sp. SR43-3
ACCAAGCGCACAGGGCGTGCATCTGTGAAAGTGTTATGGCAAGGATGGCTTAAGTTACAAGCCATCCTGGAAGGCTACGATTTAGCAAAATCTCTTGAGTCAGACTTGTGATCAAGAGACAGCTTTAGTAAGCGCCTTTTTTATTTATTTAGTTCTTTTATTTAGTTTTCGTGTTTGCTTTGCGTGCTCACTAAGCTCAGTTAAACCTAATTGGTCGTAACTTTTCTCCATCATTTCAAGCGCGGGATCTAAGTAACTGCTTTGTGAATAATGCTCAACAACAAACTTACCTCTATTAGCAGCAGCTAAATAAGCTTCACGTTCGTAATAGTAAGTTGCTACTTTTAATTCATAACGTGCCATGCGGTTTAAAAGCCACACTAAACGACGCTTAGCTTCAGGCGCGTAATCACTTTTAGGAAAACGTTTTACTAATGTCGATAAATCTGTAAATGCAACACGAGTACGGTTAGCATCACGGTCGGCTCTATCTACACCAAAGTACTCTTGGAACGCATTTTTATCTGCTTTAATATTTACTAAACCACGCATGTAATACATGTAGTCTAAATCTTTATGATTTGGGTTTAAGCGAATAAAGCGGTCAATGGTTGCAAGTGCTTGTTCAGTATTACCTGATTGATAATGTGCATAGACTAAGTCCATTTGTACTTGCTTAGAGAATGGGCCAAATGGGTAGCGAGAGTCTATAGCACTCAAAAGTTCAATTGCACGAGCATATAAACCAGAATCTAGCGTTTCTTTTGCATCTTCATATAAAGCGTGTGCAGACTTATTCGGTACACGTTGAATGTCTTCTTGGTCTGGAGCAGACGAACAAGCGCCTAAACTAAGTACAGAAACTGAAAAAACAATGGCAAATGCACGTTTCCCTATTTTATTTATCATTTTATTTGTTACCTTCGATGTCTTCGGCTAGGCCAAGTCGGTAAAACCGAGTAAACTATGCGTATTATATTATGCTTTTATTAAAAGCGATTCTAACCCAGTCGAGCAAAGCTTGCACTGGTAAATTGGGTAAAGTTACTAATGTCAGAGCAAATTTCTCTTCAAGCCGACGTTCCAACCGAATTAGGTGGTAAACGTCTAGACCAAGTATTAGCACAATTGTTCCCTGATTATTCACGTTCTCGTATAAAAACGTGGATTTTGGATGATAAAATCACTGTAGACGGTGAAATTTTCAACACTCCACGCGAAAAACTACTAGGTGGTGAAGTTGTAAGTGTTGAAACAACAATTGAAGCACCACGCGAATACGAAGCACAAGATATCAAATTAAACATTGTTTATGAAGACGATGATATTTTGGTAATTAATAAACCAATGGGCCTAGTGGTTCACCCAGGTGCGGGTAACCCTAATGGAACAGTGCTAAACGCATTGCTACATTACTACCCTGAAATAATTAACGTGCCACGCGCAGGTATTGTGCATCGTTTAGATAAAGACACGACCGGTTTAATGGTTGTAGCTAAAACGATTCAGGCCCAAACGCATTTAGTGAAAGCACTACAAAAGCGCGAAAATTTCACTCGTGAATATGAAGCACTGTGTAATGGCACCATGACTGCTGGTGGTATGGTTGAAAAAGCAATTGGCCGCCATCCTACGCAGCGTACGCATATGGCCGTACATGAAATGGGTAAGCCGGCAATTACACATTATCGTGTTGCTGAAAAGTTCCGTGCTCATACTCGTTTACGTTTGCGTTTAGAAACAGGCCGTACTCACCAGATTCGTGTGCACATGGCACATTTAAATCATCCGCTAATTGGCGATCAATCTTATGGCGGCCGTCCGCGTCCACCTAAAGGTGCAACACCAGAGTTATTCGAGTTACTTCGTAGCTTTAGACGCCAAGCACTACATGCTGTAAAATTGAGCATTGCGCATCCAATCACGGGTGAAATGATGACATGGCAAGCACCTATCCCTGATGATATGGTTGCTATGACACATGCACTACGTGAAGATACTAAAGCTAATCCTGATATCGATAGATAATGCACTTATTGTCAGCGACATGGCAAAACCTTCATAAAGTAGGAACGTTAAGTACTACTTGTGGAGGTGGTGTTTCAAAAAACCCATTTAAAAGTTTCAATTTGGGATACCATGTTGGAGATAATCAAGATCATGTATCAAAAAACCGCTCACTATTAACCAAACACTTACCTAAACCTGCCGTGTGGCTAAATCAAGTTCATAGCTCTGATGTTGTTATTGTTGATGAACATTTTGACTCTAATAAGTTACACAATGCTGATGCGCTTTATACTCAGTTATTAAATCAGCCTTTGGCTATCATGACTGCCGATTGCTTACCTATTTTATTAGTGAGTGATGATGAAAAGGAAGTTGCAGCTATACATGGTGGCTGGCGGGGGCTTGAGCAGGGAATTATTAAAAATACTTTAGAATGTTTTAGCTCAAAGTATGAAAATATAAATGCTTGGCTAGGGCCTGCAATTGGGCCAACTCAATTTGAGGTTGGCGCTGAAGTGTTTGAGTTATTTCAAAAAAGGTCTTCTTCATTTATTCAAGCATTTACACCACGAGCTAATGGCAAATTTCTTGCTGATATTTATGGCATTGCGCGTACTTTACTTACCCAGCAAGGCGTTAAAAATATTACAGGCGGCGACTATTGTACAGTCTCTCAAAGTGACTTATTTTTTTCTTATCGACGGGATGGGCAAACCGGACGTATGGCAAGTTTGATCTGGCGCAAGTAATTAGCACCTTTAGCTATTATATTTCTCTCTACACCTTGAACAAACACCTAAACATACCCATTAATTAAGCAATTAGATTATTTAATAGGTAACACCATGCGTTTAGATAGATTTACAAGTAAATTTCAATCTGCGCTTTCTGATGCGCAATCGCTAGCCCTTGGCCGCGACCATCAATTTATTGAACCCGTACATTTAATGTATTCACTACTGCAGCAAAGCGGCTCCAGTGTGCGCGCGTTATTTGCACAAACGGGGGTCAGCGCAGATGAACTTAACACCAAGCTTTCTCAAGAAATAGAAAAACTATTTAAAGTAGAAGGTGTAGGTGGCGACGTGCAGCTATCAAATAATATGGCTTCACTTATTAACCTATGTGACAAGTATGCGCAAAAACGCAAAGACAAATACATTTCAAGTGAATTGTTTGTACTGGCAGCATGCGACGATAAAGGTCCACTTGGCGATATATTCAGATCGTTAAATATTACCTCCACTAAAATTGAAACAGCAATTAAAGCGATTCGTGGTGGTCAAAAAGTTGATGACCCAAATGCCGAAGAAACACGCCAAGCGCTTGAAAAGTTCACGATTGATCTAACTGAGCGAGCAGAGCAAGGTAAGCTTGACCCTGTTATTGGTCGTGATGACGAAATTCGCCGCACGATTCAAGTATTACAGCGCCGTACTAAAAATAACCCTGTATTAATCGGTGAGCCAGGTGTTGGTAAAACAGCAATAGCAGAAGGTTTAGCACAGCGTATTATTAATGGTGAAGTACCTGAAGGATTAAAAAACAAACGTGTTTTATCGCTTGATTTAGGAGCACTAGTTGCGGGCGCTAAATATCGCGGTGAATTTGAAGAGCGTTTAAAATCAGTGTTAAACGAATTGGCTAAAGAAGAAGGCCAAGTCATTTTATTTATTGATGAAATACACACTATTGTGGGTGCAGGCAAAAGTGATGGCGCAATGGATGCGGGTAATATGCTAAAACCTGCTTTAGCACGCGGTGAGTTACACTGTGTTGGCGCAACCACGCTTGATGAATACCGTAAATATATAGAGAAAGACGCAGCACTTGAGCGTCGATTCCAAAAGGTACTCATTGAAGAGCCATCGGTTGAAGATACCATTGCAATATTGCGTGGCTTAAAAGAGCGATATGAGCTACATCATTCAGTAGAAATTACTGATCCCGCGATAGTTGCTGCGGCGCAGTTATCTCACCGCTACATTAGCGATCGTCAGTTACCAGATAAAGCAATTGATTTAATTGACGAAGCGGGTTCTTCAATTCGATTACAAATTGATTCAAAACCAGAGTCGTTAGATAAGCTTGAGCGTCGTATTATCCAATTAAAATTAGAAGATAATGCACTTGCTAAAGAAAAAGATGAGGCGAGTCAAAAACGTCGCACTGAAATGCAAGAGTTGATCACCGACCTTGATGGGCAATATCGTGAGCTAGATGAAATTTGGAATGCTGAAAAAGCATCGCTTCAAGGTACACAAGTAATTAAAGCCGAGCTTGAACAAGCAAGATTAGATTTAGATGTAGCGCGAAGAGCAAGTGATTTACAGCGTATGTCAGAGCTGCAATATGGGCGAATTCCAGAGCTTGAACGAAAACTTGATTTAGCCTCACAAGCTGAAATGCAAGAAATGACTCTGCTTAAGAACCAAGTAGGTGAGGATGAAATTGCTGAAATTTTATCTCGCTGGACAGGTATTCCTGTTGCAAGAATGCTACAAGGTGAGCGTGAAAAGCTGCTGCAAATGGAAGATAAGTTACACAGTAAAGTAATAGGGCAAGATGAAGCGGTCGTTGCTGTTGCTAACGCAATACGACGCTCACGTGCAGGACTTGCAGATCCTAATCGCCCAATTGGTTCTTTCTTGTTTTTAGGTCCAACAGGTGTGGGTAAAACCGAGCTTACAAAAGCACTGGCAGGTTTTATGTTTGATACCGAAGATGCCATGGTACGTATCGACATGTCTGAGTTTATGGAAAAGCACTCAGTTGCACGCCTAGTGGGCGCACCTCCAGGTTATGTGGGTTATGAAGAGGGCGGTTATTTAACAGAAGCTGTTCGTCGTAAACCTTACTCAGTTATATTGCTTGATGAAATAGAAAAAGCACACCCAGATGTGTTTAACATTTTACTGCAAGTGTTAGATGATGGCCGATTAACTGACGGACAAGGTAGAACCGTTGATTTTAAAAATACTGTTATTATCATGACATCAAATTTAGGCTCAGATATTATCCAAGAACAAGCGGGGAATAATGACTATACGACCCTTAAAGCTAAAGTAATGGAAGTATTGATTAATGAGTTTAGACCTGAGTTTATTAACCGTATTGACGAGACTGTTGTATTCCACCCGTTAGCAAACGAGCATATAAAAGAAATAGCTGATATTCAGTTAATGAAATTACGTGAGCGTTTAACAGAGATGGGGTATCTGCTTGAAATAAGCGATGCTGCACTTGAGCGAATTGCAGCAAGTGGGTTTGATCCTGTGTACGGTGCACGCCCGCTTAAGCGTGCTATTCAGCAAACGATTGAAAATCCGCTAGCACAAAAGCTACTTAATGGGGACTACATACCAGGTAGCGTGATTGTTATTGATGCAAATGACGACTCTTTGGTATTTACCAAACGCTGATTGTAAATAATTAAACTCTAAAGCCGCTAAAATAGCTGTCTCTTATACACAAATCCCTGCTAAGAAATTAGCGGGGATTTTTTTGAACTAAATCTCAATGTCATGATCAGATCTTCAAATCTTGTTTGAGGGCACATTATGATTAACGAACATACTC
>NZ_JACJEC010000037.1:0-3052 GCF_014163875.1 Pseudoalteromonas sp. SR43-3
AGTAATATCTACTTTAGTCATATTAACTTCTGTCAAACTGTCGCATAAAACGCGTTTGGCGTTGTATGGTTAAGCCTCACGGGTAATTAGTACAAGTTAGCTTAATGGCTCACACCACTTCCACATCTTGCCTATCAACGTTGTAGTCTTCAACGGCCCTTCAGAGACTTTAAAAGTCTAGTGAGAACTCATCTCGAGGCCTGCTTCGCGCTTAGATGCTTTCAGCGCTTATCAGTTCCGAACGTAGCTACCGGGCAATGCCATTGGCATGACAACCCGAACACCAGCGGTTCGTTCACTCCGGTCCTCTCGTACTAGGAGCAACCCCTCTCAATTCTCAAACGCCCACGGCAGATAGGGACCGAACTGTCTCACGACGTTCTAAACCCAGCTCGCGTACCACTTTAAATGGCGAACAGCCATACCCTTGGGACCGACTTCAGCCCCAGGATGTGATGAGCCGACATCGAGGTGCCAAACACCGCCGTCGATATGAACTCTTGGGCGGTATCAGCCTGTTATCCCCGGAGTACCTTTTATCCGTTGAGCGATGGCCCTTCCATTCAGAACCACCGGATCACTATGACCTACTTTCGTACCTGCTCGACGTGTCTGTCTCGCAGTTAAGCTGGCTTCTACCATTACACTAACCGTACGATGTCCGACCGTACTTAGCCAACCTTCGTGCTCCTCCGTTACTCTTTAGGAGGAGACCGCCCCAGTCAAACTACCCACCAGGCACTGTCCGTAACCCCGATTCAGGGGCCAACGTTAGAACATCAAAACTACAAGGGTGGTATTTCAAGGACGACTCCACAACAACTAGCGTCGCTGCTTCAAAGTCTCCCACCTATCCTACACATGTAGGTTCAATGTTCAGTGCCAAGCTGTAGTAAAGGTTCACGGGGTCTTTCCGTCTAGCCGCGGGTACACAGCATCTTCACTGCGATTTCAATTTCACTGAGTCTCGGGTGGAGACAGCGTGGCCATGGTTACACCATTCGTGCAGGTCGGAACTTACCCGACAAGGAATTTCGCTACCTTAGGACCGTTATAGTTACGGCCGCCGTTTACCGGGGCTTCGATCAAGAGCTTCTCCCTAAGGATAACCCCATCAATTAACCTTCCGGCACCGGGCAGGTGTCACACCGTATACGTCATCTTGCGATTTTGCACAGTGCTGTGTTTTTAATAAACAGTCCCAGCCACCTGGTCACTGCGGCTCCCGTCCGCTTAGAGAGCAAGTCTCATCACAGATAGGAGCGTACCTTCTCCCGAAGTTACGGTACGATTTTGCCTAGTTCCTTCACCCGAGTTCTCTCAAGCGCCTTAGTATTCTCTACCTGACCACCTGTGTCGGTTTGGGGTACGATTCCATATAATCTGAAGCTTAGAGGCTTTTCCTGGAAGTATGGCATCAACAACTTCATCACCGTAGTGACTCGTCTCGTGTCTCAGTCTTAACAGCAACCCGGATTTACCTAAGTCGCCAACCTACTCACTTTCACATGGACTACCAACGCCATGCTTGTTTAGCCTGCTCCGTCCCCCCATCGCAATTATATCGAGTACAGAAATATTAATCTGTTTCCCATCGACTACGCCTTTCGGCCTCGCCTTAGGGGTCGACTTACCCTACCCTGATTAACATGGGATAGGAACCCTTGGTCTTCCGGCGTGGGAGTTTTTCACTCCCATTATCGTTACTCATGTCAGCATTCGCACTTCTGATACGTCCAGCATACCTCCCGGTACACCTTCAACCGCTTACAGAACGCTCCCCTACCACTCAGAATAAATTCTGAATCCGCAGCTTCGGTGCATAGTTTAGCCCCGTTACATCTTCCGCGCAGACCGACTCGACCAGTGAGCTATTACGCTTTCTTTAAAGGATGGCTGCTTCTAAGCCAACCTCCTGGCTGTCTGGGCCTTTCCACATCGTTTCCCACTTAACTATGACTTTGGGACCTTAGCTGGCGGTCTGGGTTGTTTCCCTCTTCACGACGGACGTTAGCACCCGCCGTGTGTCTCCCGGATATTACTTTACGGTATTCGGAGTTTGCAAAGGGTTGGTAAGTCGGGATGACCCCCTAGCCTTAACAGTGCTCTACCCCCGTAAGTATTCGTCCGAGGCTCTACCTAAATAGATTTCGGGGAGAACCAGCTATCTCCCGGTTTGATTAGCCTTTCACTCCTAGCCACAGGTCATCCCCTAACTTTTCAACGTTAGTGGGTTCGGTCCTCCAGTTGATGTTACTCAACCTTCAACCTGCCCATGGCTAGATCACCGGGTTTCGGGTCTATACCTTGCAACTATTCGCCCAGTTAAGACTCGGTTTCCCTACGGCTACCCTATTCGGTTAACCTCGCTACAAAATATAAGTCGCTGACCCATTATACAAAAGGTACGCAGTCACCCAACAAGTGGGCTCCTACTGCTTGTACGTACACGGTTTCAGGTTCTATTTCACTCCCCTCACAGGGGTTCTTTTCGCCTTTCCCTCACGGTACTGGTTCACTATCGGTCAGTTGGGAGTATTTAGCCTTAGATGATGGTCCACCTATATTCAGTCAAAGTTTCACGTGCTCCGACCTACTCGATTTCACTTAAAATGTCTTTTCATGTACGGGACTATCACCCTGTATCGTGGCACTTTCCAGAGCCTTCCATTAACACATAATAAGCTTAAGGGCTGTTCCGATTTCGCTCGCCGCTACTTTCGGAATCTCGGTTGATTTCTTTTCCTACGGGTACTTAGATGTTTCAGTTCTCCGCGTTCGCCTCGTTAACCTATGTATTCAGTTAACGATACCTGCAAGCAGGTGGGTTTCCCCATTCGGAAATCCTAGTCTCAAGCGCTTTTTACTAGCTTGACTAGGCTTATCGCAAGTTAATACGTCCTTCATCGCCTCCAACTGCCAAGGCATCCACCGTGTACGCTTAGTCACTTAACCATACAACCCAAACGGGTCTTTGTTTTGTGACAGTTTAACTTCGCCAGAAGTTAATATTGAATACTAAAGTAGATACCAATCAATCAACGTAAAACGT
>NZ_JACJEC010000037.1:3152-5344 GCF_014163875.1 Pseudoalteromonas sp. SR43-3
TCCACCGTGTACGCTTAGTCACTTAACCATACAACCCAAACGGGTCTTTGTTTTGTGACAGTTTAACTTCGCCAGAAGTTAATATTGAATACTAAAGTAGATACCAATCAATCAACGTAAAACGTCAATCAAATGGCACTGAATGGTACTGCTACCATTCTTTTTTTACTTTTGAAAACTCTTGATAAATACAATGTATTCATCAGAATTTTATTATCAGCTTTTCCAAATTTTTAAAGAGCAAGAGATACAAAAACCTCTCAAAATTAAACACACTCTATTCTCAGGCTGTTAATGGCCCGATAAAGAATATTTATTTTTAAGAAGTAAAAGTGGTGGAGCTAAGCAGGATCGAACTGCTGACCTCCTGCGTGCAAGGCAGGCGCTCTCCCAGCTGAGCTATAGCCCCACATATGCTGGTACTTACTGTTTTAACCATCTTCTTGATTAGACAAGAAGTGGTGGGTCTGAGTAGATTTGAACTACCGACCTCACCCTTATCAGGGGTGCGCTCTAACCAGCTGAGCTACAGACCCAAAACAATAAGTGTTGTTCTCTTTACAATAACAATCATCTGTGTGGACACTACGAACAAATAAGTTCTAAATCGTATAAGGAGGTGATCCAGCCCCAGGTTCCCCTAGGGCTACCTTGTTACGACTTCACCCCAGTCATGAATCACTCCGTGGTAAACGTCCTCCCGAGGGTTAGACTATCTACTTCTGGAGCAACCCACTCCCATGGTGTGACGGGCGGTGTGTACAAGGCCCGGGAACGTATTCACCGCGTCATTCTGATACGCGATTACTAGCGATTCCGACTTCATGGAGTCGAGTTGCAGACTCCAATCCGGACTACGACGCACTTTAAGTGATTCGCTTACTCTCGCGAGTTCGCAGCACTCTGTATGCGCCATTGTAGCACGTGTGTAGCCCTACACGTAAGGGCCATGATGACTTGACGTCGTCCCCACCTTCCTCCGGTTTATCACCGGCAGTCTCCTTAGAGTTCTCAGCATTACCTGCTAGCAACTAAGGATAGGGGTTGCGCTCGTTGCGGGACTTAACCCAACATCTCACAACACGAGCTGACGACAGCCATGCAGCACCTGTATCAGAGTTCCCGAAGGCACCAAACCATCTCTGGTAAGTTCTCTGTATGTCAAGTGTAGGTAAGGTTCTTCGCGTTGCATCGAATTAAACCACATGCTCCACCGCTTGTGCGGGCCCCCGTCAATTCATTTGAGTTTTAACCTTGCGGCCGTACTCCCCAGGCGGTCTACTTAATGCGTTAGCTTTGAAAAACAGAACCGAGGCTCCGAGCTTCTAGTAGACATCGTTTACGGCGTGGACTACCGGGGTATCTAATCCCGTTTGCTCCCCACGCTTTCGTACATGAGCGTCAGTGTTGACCCAGGTGGCTGCCTTCGCCATCGGTATTCCTTCAGATCTCTACGCATTTCACCGCTACACCTGAAATTCTACCACCCTCTATCACACTCTAGTTTGCCAGTTCGAAATGCAGTTCCCAGGTTGAGCCCGGGGCTTTCACATCTCGCTTAACAAACCGCCTGCGTACGCTTTACGCCCAGTAATTCCGATTAACGCTCGCACCCTCCGTATTACCGCGGCTGCTGGCACGGAGTTAGCCGGTGCTTCTTCTGTCAGTAACGTCACAGCTAGCAGGTATTAACTACTAACCTTTCCTCCTGACTGAAAGTGCTTTACAACCCGAAGGCCTTCTTCACACACGCGGCATGGCTGCATCAGGCTTGCGCCCATTGTGCAATATTCCCCACTGCTGCCTCCCGTAGGAGTCTGGGCCGTGTCTCAGTCCCAGTGTGGCTGATCATCCTCTCAAACCAGCTAGGGATCGTCGCCTTGGTGAGCCATTACCTCACCAACTAGCTAATCCCACTTGGGCCAATCTAAAGGCGAGAGCCGAAGCCCCCTTTGGTCCGTAGACATTATGCGGTATTAGCAGTCGTTTCCAACTGTTGTCCCCCACCTCAAGGCATGTTCCCAAGCATTACTCACCCGTCCGCCGCTCGTCAGCAAAGTAGCAAGCTACTTTCTGTTACCGCTCGACTTGCATGTGTTAGGCCTGCCGCCAGCGTTCAATCTGAGCCATGATCAAACTCTTCAATTAAAAAGTTTTATGTCTTTCGACAGCTCAATGAATTCTGAATTTTT
>NZ_JACJEC010000038.1:0-2644 GCF_014163875.1 Pseudoalteromonas sp. SR43-3
AGTATGTTCGTTAATCATAATGTGCCCTCAAACAAGATTTGAAGATCTGATCATGACATTGAGATTTAGTTCAAAAAAATCCCCGCTAATTTCTTAGCAGGGATTTGTGTATAAGAGACAGCTAATTAGCGCCTTTTTGCATTATGGCTAAATATAAATTTAATGCTGATTGATCATGTGCGTTGCTAGTTGAGAGAATGATTGCTTTAAGCCTTCACGTAACAACGGATTGTCTATTTCTATATCCAGCGTTTTATTCATGCAGTACATCCACTGATCGCGCAATGCTTTATCTACAGTAAAAGGCATATGTCTTTTACGTAGCATTGGCTGGCCATGTTTTTCAGTAAATAGGTTTGGTCCGCCTAACCAACCAGATAAAAATTCAAAAAATACTTGGCGAATTCGATCTAATGGCAGAGGATGCATATCATATAACGGTTTAGCGTATTCATCTGACTCCATTATGTCGTAGAATCGATTGGAGATAGCTCGCGCCCCTTTCTCTCCACCTATTATTTCATACGGTGTTTTTTCAGGAGTAGGAGCCTGTTGCTCGGGAGCCGGCTTAGATTTAGAAAAAAGTCGTTTAATCATATTACTTATCATTGTTAATAGGCAGTTTATAGCTGCAAAGAGGTTGCTTTAAAATGGACAAATATGCGGTTTTTGGAAATCCAATTAAACATTCAAAATCCCCCGCGATACATAAACAATTTGCTGTATCACTGGGTGAGCAAATCGACTATCGCGCAATATTAGCACCTATCGATAACTTTGAAAAAACAGTATTGTCTTTTTTTGAGCAAGGCGGTGTGGGTGCTAACGTTACAATGCCATTTAAAGAGCAAGCTTATGCAATGGCTGATGAGCTTACCCCATTAGCCAAAATAGTAGGGGCTGTTAATACATTAAAAAAACGAGATGATGGCTCATTACTCGGTGATAACACCGATGGTGTGGGCTTTGTAAATGATTTACTCGCTAATGAAGTAGCCATAACTAATAAACGCATTTTAATCATAGGTGCGGGCGGTGCTACTCGAGGGGTTATTTTACCTTTGTTAGAGCATAACCCTCAGGAAATAATAATAGTTAATCGCACAGCACAAAAAGCCAAAGAACTCGCAGAGCTGTTTACCCAATATGGACCAGTATCTGGCTTTGGTTTTGATGATTTACCAGTAAGCGATTACTCACTAATTATAAACTCTACCTCTAGCAGTATGAATAACGAACTTCCAGCACTTGATAAAAAACACATAACTAACTGTGAAGTCGCTTATGACATGTTTTATTCACTGCAAAATACCATTTTTATGAATTGGGTTGCACAGCATAATATTAACGCTAAGCTTTTAGATGGCAGTGGCATGTTAGTTGGTCAAGCTGCTCAAGCATATTATGTATGGCGTAATAAAATGCCAAAAATACTTCCCGTCGTTGATGCGCTCAAACAAGGAACGCTTAAATGAATCAGGCAATACAATTTATAGATAGGCTAGAGTTTAGAGAGCCCGATCATCAGTTAGTATTTTTTGCACAAGTTAGTGGCATGCTGGTGGAGTGTGTAATAGAAGTAAATACACTTAAACTAACAGACGAAAGTCACGCAACAGAGTATTTTGAAAAGTATCGTTTTGATTACGAAGAACGTGCCGAGGAGCTTATGGAAGAAGAGAGCTATAACTCGGCAGGCCAAATTGAAGTAAGCTTATTAACTTAAATTAGCTATTTCAGCTAAGTACTCATCTTTAAGTGATACATAGTTATCGGCAGATATTTTTAAAAAGGCAAGTTCTTGCTCCGTTAGAGGGCGGGCTTGCTTAGCCGGACTCCCTACATATAAGTAACCAGACTCTAAGCGTTTGTTTGGGGGTACCAAAGATCCTCCACCTATAATTACATCATCTTCAACAACCACGTTATCCATAATAATGGCGCCCATACCTACAAGTATACGGTTTCCTAATATACATCCGTGCAGCATTACCTTATGACCTACAGTTACATCGTCACCTATAATAAGTGGATAACCATCTGGATTGCTTTTAGTTGCACGAGATAAATGCAATACACTGCCATCTTGTATATTGGAGCGTTTACCAATACGTATATAGTTAACATCGCCTCGGGCTGCTACTAAAGGCCAAACACTACTATTATCACCTAAAGTAATATCACCAACCAAAACTGATGACTCATCAATATAAACAGACGAATTAAACGAAGGAGTTACACCTTTATAAGAACGGATTGCCATATTTAGTACCTTTTAGATAATAGTTATTAGCTTTGAGTGTATCAGCAAGGTCATTTTTGTACTATAAAAGGCACCGTTTGGTTACAAAACTATCAGTTTTAGGGGGTTTAGTTCAGATACTGACCGAACAGCATCTTTTTTTACTTTTTCTTTAAAAAAGTACTTGCGTAAAAATCTGTTCTCCCTATAATGCGACCCCACTGAGACGGGAAACGCCGAAGCATAGCAAGGCACGAACTACTCACAGAGTTAAGTAAAACTTCGGTTTTAAATCTTCCAAAAGAAAATTTAAAACAAAGTATTGACTCGAAAAATAAAGGGTGTATTATTCGCATCCCTTGAGACGCTAAAGCGACTCAAAACGTTCTTTAACAATATAAA
>NZ_JACJEC010000039.1:0-1750 GCF_014163875.1 Pseudoalteromonas sp. SR43-3
AGTGTGATTACCAAGGGATTATGTCGGTCTAATTACCGAGCGACTTTGTCGTAAATAGCATATCAGCCAGTTACTAAACTGGCTACCTTTTATGCCGATTCAGCCAGAGCATTAGATTTTTCGACTCGCAATGCGGTGGTATTCATATTGTTTCTTAGCCACATGCTGCGCACACCGCCCGCGCTAATATCAACACCAAGGGCTTCACTGAGCTTTATCGCGACTTTCTGCTGACCAAGGTGAGGGTGTTCAATTGAGAATTGCACAACGGCGTCTTCTATCGCCTTATCCACACAGTTTTTGTGCCGTAGATTAGGTGTTTCTTGGCGTTTTAATGCTTCAGGGCCACCTCGCTTAACTAGTCTTAAGTGCCGATGAATAGTGTCTCGTGATACGCCACTTTGGCGTGATGCAGCGCTGACGCTTCCGAGTTTTTCGATTAACGCTAATACTTCAAGTTTCTTCTGTACTGCCAAGTCTTCTGATGCCAGTTTGCTTGGCTCATTAACTTCCGAGATCTTGAGTTTGCGACCAGCGAAGTGAGCGGTAAACCCTTTTTTACTCGTGTTCCTTATCTCGATTTTCTGATTGGCAATGGAGTGCTTGAGCGGTGAATCTATTAGGTAGAACTTGTTGCCATAACTGAAGGTATGGTCGTTACGTATTTTACGATGGTCTTTAATGACGCAGATATCATCAAGGTTGATGTGTTTCGACAGAGGCGTAAATTCAGGTGCTTGCTTTGATTTTACTTGAACTTTCGACTGCCAGAACTGCGGAATGAAGATATGCTTAAGGTAGGCATTGGCAGCGGCAATATCGTTAATATTGTTCAACCTAAGTTCGGGCACCAATCGGTCTTGGAAGGTATCGAACGCCCGTTCGACGCGCCCTTTACCTTGTGGGGAATTGGCAAAGATGATTTCAATGCCCAGCTCCTCACAAGCCCTCTGCATCTGTGAGAAGTTGCAGCGCTTCGGGCCGCCGAAGATATCGGCTCTGTCCACATAAAGCGTTTTAAACACACCTTTCGTTTCGATACATTCTCTCATGACTTTCAGGCATCCAACGGTGGTCTCTGACGGGAAGAACTCAGCATATACTTCACTGGTCGCATCATCAATCATGGCAATTAAACAGTGCTTTTTATCCCCAAACCAGCGATGTGGACTGCCATCCATTTGCATCATTAGACCCGGTGCTTCCATGCGCTCTCTGCGCTTTCGAACATTGCTACGTCTTCGTTTGGCTCGTTTAACGTGATGAATATCATGTGCCCAACCGCGTAGGGTTTCACGCTTAATAACAATGTTCTCATTCGTAGCTAATTGTTCAGCCAAGTGCAACAGATTCAAATCGTAATATTTTTCCTGAATCAATTTTTGAACCACTTTTTTTATTGATACCGGCGTTTTGTTGGGTGGGGCTTTGCCACTGTTACCATGTACAGCGAATTGAATACCGACTTGCTGATATTGCTTTACGTAGCGTTCAATAGTGCGTCGAGACTTACTGAGTAACTTAGCAGCATTGGCAATTGTTATCCTGCCTTCAACCACTTTAGCTATGATGTCAACGGTGAGTTGAGCTTTAGAATCCATCACAATCATCCTCAACATGCCTTCTAGTATTCCAAAAACAAAACACTAACAGACACGTAAAAAAGTGACCGACAAATTCCCTTGGTAATTAGCGATTACGACAGAATCGCTTGGTAATTAAGATACGACAAAGTCGCTTGGTGTTAACA